>CAIZQU010000061.1 GCA_903935205.1 uncultured cyanobacterium
CCATCCCCATCCCCATCCCCATGTCCGTGCTCACCGCCCCCATCGCTCCTCTCACCCCGGCTCTCCCCCAGGCCGCCGGCCCGTCCTGCACCCTGCAGCGCTCAGGTTCCCTCTGGCAGCTGGGCATCGAGGCCCAGGAGCTCACCACCGCCATCGGCCAGCTCGCTGAGCAGCTGGAAGCCGACGACGACGATTCCCGGGCCCAGGCCCTCGCTGAGCTGGAGGCTGCCCTGCTTGCAGAGGAGGGCAACAAGCAGGCCCTTGCGGCCAAGGCCGATGCCACCTGCTGGGTGATCGAGCACCTGCGCGGTCAGGCCGCCTACCGGCAGCAGCAGGCCAAACGACTCACCGAGCTGTCCCGGTCCGACGCCGGCCGGGCTGATGCCCTCGAAGACTCGCTGGTGCTGGTGCTCACCCGCCTGCAGCCCACTTCCAGCCGCTTCTCCTTCCCGAACCACGAACTCACGTCCCGGAAGTCCCAGGCCGTCGAGATCGAGGACGAAGACGCCCTCGATCCCCAGTGGTTGAGCTTCTCCACCACCAGCAAGCCGGACAAGGCCGCCATCAAGGAAGCCCTCAAAGCAGGCACGGAGATCACGGGCGCCCAGCTCGTCTCCCGCCGCTCCTGGCGCATCCACTGAGGGGCCATAGGCCTCTCGGATGTGGGGTTCCGGCTGTGCAACCGGGGCCCCTTCCCCTTCCTCCTCACACCATTGCTTCCCATCGCCATGACCGTCGCCGCTCCTTCCGCCAATGGGGTCAGCACCACCAGCCGCCCCGCAGCTCCTCGTCCTGTCCCGAGGCCGCCCTCAGCCCTGGAGCTGATCCGCTCGACTGACCGCGCCGAGGCAGCTGCTCCACCAGCCGCGGCAGAAACAGTGTCGGCCGCCGTCCCGGTTCAGCCCCCAGGCTTCTCCCCCGAGCAGCTCGCTGCCCTATCCGCCCCCCTCGATCGGGCCAACGTCCGCCAGCGCGAGCAGGGCCGCGGGAAGGTCGCCTATGTCGAAGGGTGGTTCGCCGTGGCTGAGGCCAACCGCATCTTTGGTTTCGATGGCTGGCAGCGGCAGACCATCGCGGTCCGCTGCGTCGCCCAGGCCGAACGCTCGATCGGCAGGGACCAGAAGCCCGGCTGGGGCGTCACCTACACCGCCCGCGTCCGCGTGACCGTCACCGCCGGTGGGCTGACACCCCTGATTCGGGAGGGCAGCGGTGCCGGTCACGGCATCGACGTCGATCTGGGGCAGGCCCATGAATCTGCCCTCAAGGAGGCGGAGACCGACGCGATGAAGCGGGCGCTGATGACCTTCGGGAATCCGTTTGGCCTGGCGCTCTATGACAAGGCGCAGCGACAAGTCAGCAGCGGAGTGGGCCAGGGTGATGGGCCCCAGCGGCCTGGTGGGCAGCGGCCACCTGTTGGCCGACCGCCGGCTGGTGCTCCCTCATCCCCAGCAGCGTCCGCGGCCCCGACGCCAGCGCTATCAGCCCCGGCCGAGCTCGGCCAGGTGACCCTCGATCCCGAGACGATTCACCACCTCCACAGCACCCTGCGGGCCCTGCCACGCCCCCTGCTGGAGAGCCTCACCCGGGCCTTCCGCAAACGGTTCCAGGTGCCCGAGGACGCGGCGACCATCGCCGATCGGATCACCTACAAGTGCCACCACGACTGGATTGAGGCTTTTCTTGTGTCGCACCGGGAGGTGCTTTCAGCAGACCAGCACGGCCCCAGCAGCCGCTGAAATCAGGCTCGCCTGCAGCCGTTGTCATCAGCAGCTGTGATCTTGCGAGACAGGCTGGGCTGTACTCAACGGCTCTAATCAGCACGATCGCAGTCGGTGCCGGGCATTTCTATGCACGCCCCGCATAGATCCTGGCCCGGCACCCAATCCACGGTGCCATCAGACTGCTGTTGAAGCTGGAACGGTCCAGCACTGTTGAGATTGCAATGGCTCAGCTCAGTGGATCCGGGGCAGGCTGCGGCTGCTTGCTGTCCTTGATCGCGCTGGGATTTCTGCTCGCCTACTGGCCGCTGTTCCTGGTCCTGGCCCTGCTGGTCCTCGTCATTGCTGGCGTGAGCAGCGCCGTGATGGAACAAAACAGGCGGCAGTTGCAGGTGCTGGTTGAGCTGGCCGAGCAGCGAGTCCGCAATGATCCCTGCCAGGTGCAGAAATGCTTTGGCGTGATCCACTCGATCAGCCTGGCCGGCGATCTGGCAACCCCCAGACTCGACATTCGCTGTTGGATGCTGGTGGATAACGCAGGACAGCTGGAGGGCGAGGACCGGCGCATCAGCCTCAGTCCTCCGGCAGAGCGCCAGCCGCTGCGCATCGGTAGCGGTATTCGTCGGTGGCTCGCGGCTGGAGGTATCACGCTGCTGGAGGATCTTTCGGTGGAGGCCAAGGCCACTCGGGCGGCGATGGAGTGCCTCCGCGAGCGGGCGTGGACACAGGATGCGTTGAGCAAATTGGAAGAGCTCCATTCTTCTGTGGTCGATACGCTGGCCAAAGCCAAAGGGAACGAGCTGCTGGAATCAGCCATTCCTCAGCTCCAGGAGGCCCTGCGCGTCTTCAAGGCGGAACACACGAAATTGCTGCAGGCCACCAGCAGCGCCGATGAAATGCTGCACAAGTTGCACGACTTTCTAAGTGTTCCAGAGGGAATCCGCTCGATTCTGAACTTCGATCTTGATCAGCTCTACGACCCGGCTCGCTTCGCAGAACTTGAGCAGTCGTTCGCCGAGGTGGTTGTGCTGAACGAGACGTTCCGCCAGCTGTCCCGTGATGCCCTGGCCTGACCCGCTGGCGCCAGAGCGCTGCCCCTGCTAGTACAGGTGTACGCCCGCAGTGGTCCCCGTGGTGCCGGTCCCGCTCTCCCGTCTGCAGCCCTCCCGCAAGGAGGAGATCGAGGACTGGCCCTGGCTGGATCAAGCCGTGCTGCGCTCCAGCCGCAGCCGACAGGTCTGCATGACCTGCCACTTCTTCCGGCACCACCCGGGGCCGGAGTGCATTCCGCTGCTCACCTGCCATCTGCATCAGGGCCTGATCGCCCACGGCGAGCATCTGACGCATCGCTGCAGCGGCTGGTCAGAGGACCTGCACCGCCAGCGGGGCTGGGCGCCTGAGGTGGCGTGAGCCGTGGGCCACGCAACCGGCCGCCGCTCTCGCCCAGGGAGGCGTGGATCAGCGACGGCCGGCAGGTGCTGCACTTCCGGCCCACCCTCTGGGATCGCTGGAGCCAGCGGCTGGAGGTCACCAGTGGTGAGCTGCTGCCGGATCAGCCCGTACCGCTGCTCAAGCGCCGCATGGAGCTCACGCGAGAGGAAGCGCTCAGGCTCTGGGCAGAGAAACGCCAGCAGGGCTGGCAGGCCTGTGAGCCCCAATGGCTGTCGCCTCCCTCCCCCGCTGAGCGCTGAGCCGTCAGAAGCGGGAACCAGGCATCTGCAGGAAGGCCAGCTCCTCCGCGCTCGACACCCGCCCCAGGAGCGCGTTGCGGTGGGGGAACCGTCCAAAGCGGGCGATCACATCCCTGTGCCGGCGGGTGAAGTCGGCGGTGCGCGGATCGCTGAACCGCTCGAACAGCGGCAGGGCCGCCTCCTGCACCGCCAGGTCCTCGCAGTGCATCAGCGGCATCAGCCAGAACTGACGCCTTGCCTGCTCAGGGTCAGCCTCCAGCCAGCCCCGCTTCACCGCCTTCAGGCTCAGGGCCAGGGCCTGGGGATCGCCCGCGAAGGCCATGGCGGTGTCGCGCCAGATCTGACGCGGGAACTGATCCAGCAGCAGCACCAGCGCCAGGCCCCCGGTCGGCTCTGCATTCCAGGCATCGAGCTCACCGGCGATCGCCCGCCGCGTCAAGCCCAGGAATCGTTCCCCCAGCAGGGCATCAAAGGCGGAGTCCTTGGCGAACCACTGACGCGGCCGGCTCTGCACGAACCAGAACGCCAGAACCTCCGCCGGTTGTTCCCCGTGGCCTTTCATCAGAGCAGGGCCTGAACGCTGGCCACCTTGTCCTCCAGGGTCTGCTCCTTGTCGGTGCGGGTGTTGATTTTCACCGTTGTGTAGACGCGGGGGCAACCCATAGCGTGCACCGCCTGGTGGCAGGCCTCGATCGCCTGGAACACCGGCTGCCACTCACCCTCGATCGCCGTACCGTTGGGGTGCAGCTGGATCTTGAGGCCGGCCTCGGTGAGCACCTTCTCGCAGGCGGCGATGTAGGGCGCCAGGTGAACACCGACGCCGATCGGCACCACGCACAGATCCACGATCACCTTCATGGCTCAGCCCTGACGGATTTCCCCCATCGTGGGAGCAGCTGCGCAGGAGCTGCCGAATCAGTCAGACGACCAGCCCCAGCCTCGCCCAGGTGCCCGTGCTGGTCAGCCAGCTGCCATCAAGACGCCCTGGAGCTGGTGGGACTTCTCCTACGGGGTTGACTTGCCCATCAGGATGCCCATTCCGCCCAGGATCACCACCGCCCCCAGCAGGTCACGACCGCTGAACGCAGCACCATCCACCAGGCGCAGCCAGATCAGAGCCACGGCGACATAGACAGCCCCATAGCCCGCATACACCCGCCCCGATGCGGTGGGGTGCAGGGTGAGCAGCCAGGCGAACAGGGCCAGGGACAGCGCCGCAGGAAGCAGAAGCCACGGCGGGCGCTGATGCTTCACGACCAGATCGGTGAGGTAGCAGCCGAGGATCTCGGCCACGGCGGTCAGCAGGAACAGGCCGGTGGTGGTGAGCACAGCCGGGTCATCGCTGACGTCATCGTCGTCGGTGATCGGCAGCACTGCTGTGGTGCCTGAATCCCGGGCTGGTCACTCGCTTGTTTCGGTCGATGCAGGAGCGCGTCGTAGGCCGGAGCCCTTTCCAGAGTGGAGAGAAAGGCAGGAGCGGCCTTGGCCTTCACCCCATCCACATGCCTTGCTGACATTGCATCAGCGAACCCCTCGCTCACGCGGGAGCTGGAGCGCATCGGCTTGGACTACTGCTGCGGCGGCAAGCGCACCCTGGCCCAGGCCTGCGCAGAGCGCGGCCTCGATCCTGAGGCCATCGCGGCCGAATTGAGCAGCGTTCCCGTTGCTGAGGCGCCACCCGCCGACTGGATCGGCCTGCCCCCTGCCGAGCTCGTCGATCACTTGGAGGCCACCCATCACCAGTTCCTCAAGCGGGAGCTGCCGCGCCTGAGTGAGCTGGCCGCCAAGGTGAGCCGGGTGCATGGCGGCAGGCATCCGGAGCTGGTGCAGGCCGAGGCGGTGCTGGCCGAGATCCGCGCCGACCTGGAGCCGCATCTGCAGAAGGAGGAGCAGGCGCTGTTCCCGATGATCCGCAGCCTCGCCACCGCCAGCAGCCGGCCGAGCTTCCACTGCGGCTCGATTGCCCATCCGATCGCGGTGATGGAGCAGGAGCACACGGCGGTCGGTGCGCTGCTCGAGCAATTGCGGCAGATCACCGGCGGCTACCAGGCGCCGGAGGACACCTGCGCCTCGACGCGGGCATTGATGGAGGGCCTGGCGGAGCTGGAGGCCGACACCCATCTGCACGTGCACAAGGAGAACAACCATCTGTTCCCTGCGGTGCTGGCGCAGGAGGAGACCCTGCCTGCATGACGGCAGCCCCGGCCCCAGCCCAGCAGCGCCTGCGGCAGACGCTGATCCTGCTGGCGGCGATCGGCCTGGTCGGTGCGCTGGCGCCCTGGATCCCTTGGGCCAGCTGGGCCGCCCTGGCGCTGTATCTGCTCGGCAGCCTGGGGCTGCTGGCCTGGCGGGCGCTGCGCTGCCGGGAAGCGGAGGCCCTGTTTCTGCAGGGGCCGGGGCTGCGGGCCTCGCTGCTCTGGGGCGGTGGCCTCGGCGCTGTGCTGCTCGTGGCCGGCCTGTTCGGCCTGCCGGCGATGCGGGCGGCGATGGCCGACGGCGACGGTGGATTGCCTCTGGAGGCGGTGAAGCAGCTGCTGTTCGGCCGCGGGCTGGTGGTGCTGTTGCCGCCGCTGGTGCTAGCGGAGGAGGGGCTGTGGCGCGGTCTGCTGCTCTCGGCGCTGCTGGAGCTCGGCCTGGCGCCGCTCTGGGCGGTGTGCCTCAGCACGCTCGGTTTCGGGCTCAATCACCTGGCCGTGGCGCCGCTGGCCCTCAGCGAACGGGGCGCCTTGGCATTGATGGCCCTGCCGCTGGGGCTGATCGCCGCGCTGCTCACGCAACGCACCCGCAATCTCTGGGGTGCGGTGCTGCTTCACGGGCTGCTGATCGGCGCCATGCTCGGCAGCCTGCGATAGACAATCAGCCCCATGGCCAGATAGCAGAGGCTCTTGGGGATCATCAACAGTCCCAGCAGCGGATGATCCTGAATCCATAGGGCCACTGGCAGGTGGCACAGAGCCGAGACCAGCAGCAGCCCGCCGATCCGGCGTTGCCAGCGCTGCTGCTCCCCATGGCTCCCCAGGTAGAGGACCCCGGCTCCCATGGTCAGGGCCAACAGGGGCAGATTGCGAATGAGTGACCAGGGCTGGGGCGGCACCACCGCGGCCCAGTGGTTCTGCGGCAGCGCCAACAGCGTCAGCCGCACCAGGGCCAGGGCGAGCAACAGCCCGGGCAGCAGCCCCCAGCGCTCCCTGCCGATGCGTTGATGGCCCTGCACCAGCAGCAGGTCGAACAGGGTCACGGTGATGGCCGTGGCGAGGGCCCCGTAGCCCACCAAACCCTCGCGGAGCCCGCCTCGTGCCAGCCCCAGCAGCCGCAGGCCCACATGGGCGCTGTCGCCCGCGGCCAGCAAGGTGAAGGCCAGCACGTAGGGCCTGGCGCAGTGGCGTTGAGCGGCCTGCAGGGGGACCAGACGCCACTGCAGGCCGAACACCAAGGCCCAGAGCGACAGGAGATAGGCGGCGTCGAAACCCAGCTCGGTGGCCACACCGATCGTGCGGGCATTCAGCATCGAAACCACTTGAACCCTTGCTCAGGTTGGTCAGGCTTGATGGGAAGGAGACATCCCAATCCTGGCGTGAGGGTGGTCAGGTCACACCCTGACTTCAGTGCCGATGCCGATGGTGAGCGTCGCTCACATGCGGGTGGGCATGCTCGATCTCCCGGTGGTGGTGCTCATGGGCATGCCAGAAGGGGCGATCAGCGGGGAGCCCCTCCAGATCCTGGGGTGCGTGGTGATGCTCGTGATGGGGATCGCCACTGCCCTGCTCTCCGCGAGGATCGTGCCGGTGGCGATGGTCATGCAGCAGCGGTTCATGGCGATGCCTGTGGCTGTGCTGCTCCAGCAGCAGGAGCACCACCCCAGCGCCCATCAGCCCTGCCGCCAGCAGCAGGGGAGCGGAAAGGGAGTCCCGCAGAACGAGCAGTGAAAACAGTGCCCCCACGAACGGCGCGGTGGAGAACAGCACCGCCTCACGGGCGGCCCCCAGATCGCGCAGCGCCAGCAGGTCGAGCCAGATGGAGATCCCGTAGCCCAGGGCGCCGATGGCCAGCAACGCCAGGGCCACCGGCAGCGGCGGGAAGGCATGGCCAAGCAGCAGGGCCAACAGCAACATCGGCAGCGAGGCACCGGCTGCCTTGGCGGTGGCGATCTGGATCGGATCGCGCAGGCTCAGACGCTGACTGAGGTTGTTGTCGATGCCCCAGGCCAGGGTGGCCAGGGCGATCAGGGCGGCACCGAGGCCATTGGCGCCATTGAGCGATCCTTCGGAGAGCAGCACCGCCCCGGCGATGGTCAACGCTGCCGAGACCAGCCCGCGCCGGCCCAGGTACTCACGGCCCAGCAGCACGGCGATCGCCAGGGTGAACACCGCCTCGAGGTTGAGCAGGAGTGAACTGGAGGCGGCCGGCAGCCGGGCCAGCCCCAGCACCAGCGCCAACGGGCCGACGACGCCACCGAGCAGGGTGAGCGCCGCCAGGGCCGGCCAGTCCTGGCGGCTCAGGGGTGTTTCGGCCTGGGTGCCGCGGACCAGACGAACAACCAGCAACGCCAGGGTGGCTCCCGCGTAGAGGAGGCCGGCGATGCTCAGAGCCGAGCCCGAGCCGGTGAGTGTGCTGATCAGCGGCGCGCTGCAGCCGAACAGGACAGCGGCGGTCAGGCCCGCCAATTGGCCTCGACGTGGGGAGGTCATGCGTGGTCCGGCCGGCGTATCAGTCCTGGCTCAGCATCGCCGCCAGCTCGGCCCCGAACTCCTCATGGGCGCCGAGGCGGCCGGGAAGGTGCAGCACCCGATCGGCCACGGCGGCGAGCGCCTGCATCTCGGCCAGCGACTTGGGCGGCGATTGATCGGCAACCACCACCGTGAGCGGTGAGTGAAGGGTCCGAGCCGCCTGGATCCAGCCCTCGGGATCGTTGTACGGATCCAGCCCCCCGGTCACGAAGGCAGCGCTGGCGAAGCGGGCTCCGCGCTGGCGAGCCATGCCTTGCCGTTCGGCGATGCCCTTGGCCGAGAGGCCTGGTCCAGCCACATCCACATGCCGCCGGCTCATCCAGCCGAGGACCGAGCGGGTCGTGTTGAGCCGATACAACAGCGGACCCAGCAGCGGCGTCTCCACCAGGCCGCGGATGACAGGGAAAGCCCGGCTCTGGCGTCGGGCCATGGTGGGGAACGGACCGCGCCAGGTGGGCGCCACCAGCACCCAATCGCGGAAGCGCAGGCCATGGCGCTCGGCGTCCAGCAGGGCGATCCCGGCGGCATGACCGGCGGCAATCACGCCGCAGTCCGCCGGACAGTGATCACGCACGAAGTCGGCCAGAAAGCGGGCCAGCAGCTCGGCGTCGTAGGGCAGACGCGGCCGGTCGCTGTCACCGAAGCCGGGCCAGTCGACACTGATCAAACGCGGAGCCTCAGCACCTTGGCGGCGGCTGATGGCGGCGGCGAACGGCTCCCATTCCTGGCGGCTGGAGATCGTGCTCAGGGCCGGCAGCAGCAGCCAGGCCGGGCCCGGGCCGCCCTGTTCTGTGACGGCGATCTCGAGGCTGCGGCCGGCGTGGTTCCAGCGCGTGGTTCTGCTGCGCGCTGGCAGCGGAGCGGCAAGGGAGGTGGTCAAGGCAGGCGAGGAGATGGGCCGTCTCGTACACGTATACATTGCTGGAAATCGCCAGGATCGTCGATGGCTGCCAAGCGCTGTTCCTCCAGCCGCGAGGGCAAGGTGCTGCTCTCCTGCTGGATCACAGAAGAGCTGCGCATGGAGCTCGATCGGGTCTGGGCCTCCAAGGGCCTGCGGCCCCACGGCCGCACCCAGAAAGGCATGGAAGAAATGATCGCCGCCTACCTGGCGGCCCAGCAGGAGTCCTGAGGCCATGGGCGACATCCATCAACATCACGGCCACGGCCCTGAGAACGGTCATGGGCATGAGCAGGGGCATCACCATGAGCACGGCGGTGAGCACCGGCATGGCTCCTCAGGCCACGGTCACCACCATGGCTCCCAGCACCATCACGCTCATGGCCACGGGCATGGCCATCATTACCACGATCACCATCACGACAGTGGCAGCCGCTCCGGCAGCGCCTTCCGATGGAGCATCGTTCTCAACAGCGGTCTGACGGCGCTCCAGCTGGTGATCGGGCTGGCCTTCGGGTCGCTGGCGCTGATCGGCGATGCCCTCCACAACCTCGGCGATGTGATCGGCCTGGCCCTGGGCTGGGGCGCCGATCGGCTCAGTCGCCGGCCGGCCCGGGGGCGCTTCACCTACGGCTATGGGCGCAGCACCCAGATGGTGTCGCTGATCAATGGTCTGCTCATCTTCGCGGCGGGGGCCGTCGTGGTGGTCGAGGCGATTCAGCGTCTGTTCCATCCGGTGCCCTTGATCGCCGGCCCGGTGGCCTGGGCGGCGGCGGCCGGCATCGGCATCAACCTGCTCTCGGCCCGCCTGTTCGGCCACGACCATCACCACGATCTCAACCAACGGGCGGCGGTGCTGCATCTGCTCACCGATGCGGCCGTCTCAGTGGCGGTGCTGTTCAGCGCCCTGGTGGTGGGCGCCACCGGCTGGCTGTGGCTCGATGCCATCACGGCCATCGGCGTCGGCGTCGCCGTGATCTGGAGCGCCCTGGGGCTGCTGCGCGAAGCGATCGCCCTCAACCTCGATGCCGCGCCGCGTCATGTCGATCTGGTCCGGGTGGAGCAGGCCCTGGCTTCGCTGCCCGCGGTGCTGGAGGTGGAGGAACTTCACGTCTGGGGCCTGAGCACCTCGCGCACCGCGCTCACCGCCCATGTGGTGATCGACCCTCAGCGGCTGGAGACAGAAGCACTCAGCCGCGATCAGTTGCTCACCCTGGCGCGGGCGCGGCTGACGGACCTGGGCATTCGCAAGAGCACCCTGCAGCTTGAGACCGGCGAGGCGCCATGAAGCTGTTGGTCGTAGAAGACGACCCGCCATTGCAGGCCGCCCTGCTGCGCCTGCTGGGGCAATGGGGCTACGCCACAGAGCACGCCTCCACCGCCGCCGAGGCCCTCGCCTGGCTGGAGCGCGAGCTGTTCGATCTGGTGCTTCTCGATCTGGGCCTGCCCGATCGCGACGGCCTGTTGCTCTGCCGCCAGTTGCGCTGCCTACCGCGCCATCAGCCGCTGGTGTTGATGCTCACCGCCCGCGATGGCCGCTCCGACAAGGTGCGGGGCTTCGAGGAGGGGGCCGACGACTACGTCGTCAAACCGTTCGATCCGGAACTGCTGCGGGTGCGGCTGCGGGCCCTATTGCGCCGTGCCCAGCGGCCGCTCCAGGCTGAGCTGGTGTTCGGCCCCCTGCGCCTGGTGAGCGGCCAGACCAACGCCCTCGTGCACGGCGAGCCCGTGGAGCTGACCCGCAAGGAGGCCTTGCTGCTTGAGCAACTGCTGCGGGCCGGAGGCGCCAGTCTCAGCAAGGCCGAGCTGCTGCATGGCATCGGCGATGGTCGCCGCGAGGTGGGCGAGGACGCCCTGCGCGCCCACATGCGCAACCTGCGCCAGAAACTCACGGCGGCCGGCTGCCATCCCAATCTGATCGAAACGGTGTACGGCGTTGGCTACCGGCTCCATCCCAGTGCCTCGTTCTGAACGGTTTCCGGCTGATCCCTTGCCGCCTGATCCGCTGCAGCTCAGGCGCCGGCTGGCACTGCAGGGGGGGGGTTTTGCGCTCTTCCTGCTGGCCGCCTTCTCCGGCACTCTCTACTGGGGGATCGCCAGCCAGCGCCTGGAGGATCAGCGCACCGAGCTGCGCCAGTTGGCGGGTAGTGCGGCCGCCCAGCTGCCGCTGATCGCCCATGAGACGCGCGAGGCCGAGGGGCGCGCCAAGTTCCGGGCTGGTTCTCGCCGGATCGCCTCAGCGGCCCTGCGGCAACAGCGCCTGCAGTGGTTCGATGCCACAGGGGCCTTGCTCAGTGAACAGGGCAGCCTGGCGATGCCTCCCCTGCCAAAGCTGACCGGTCAGCCGCTCTGGCAGCGCTGGCCCGGGGGCGTGAGCCTCTGGCAGCCTGTCGACAGCCAGGCCGAACGGCTCGGCTACGTGCGCGTCGCCCTCTCCGATCAGGCGGCCCGGGCCGATCTGCTCAGGCTTCAACGGGGACTGCTGCTTGGCGGTGTCGTCACGGTGCTGGCGGCGCTGCTGGTGGGCCGCCGCATGCTGCGGGCCGCCTTTGCGCCCCTGCAGCGTCAGGTGAGCGCGCTGCAGCGCTTCACCGCCGATGCCTCCCATGAACTGCGTCACCCGCTCACGGCCCTGCGCGCCCAGCTGGCGGCGGTGCCGCCGGAGCTGCGCCGGCAGCCGGCCCTGGCCTGGGGGGATCTCGACGGCCTCAGCCGCCGCATGGGCGAGCTGCTCGACGATCTGCTGCTGCTCGCCCGCCAGGAGCAGGCCGGCCTGGATGGGCCGCTGACCCCGGCGGAGCAGCAGGAGTTCGATCTGCTGGAACTGTTGGAGGATCTGCTCCGCTGCTACGCCACCCAGGCGGGCGCTCGCTCCATCCGCCTGCAGCTCAGCCCTGATCCAGCCACCAACAGCATCCCCTTCCGCGGCCAGAGCGAGCAGCTGCTGCGTCTGTTCACCAACCTGCTGATCAATGCGATCCGCCACAGCCCCGAGGGCGCCGCGGTGTCAGTACTGGTGCACCGGGCCGGAAGGCTGATCCGGGTGACCGTCGCGGACGAGGGCCCCGGCATCCCCCCGCAGGACCATGAACGGGTGTTCGAGCGCTTCTGGAGCGGCGCCGATCGCGGCGGCCAGAGCGGACTAGGTCTGGCGATCGGCCGTGCCATCGCCCGCCGCCATGGCGGGGTTCTGCGTCTGGGGGAGAGCCGGGCTGGCCGCTGTGAGCTGGTGGTGGAGTTGCCCGCCATGGACGGTCCATGAAGCGTCGGCCCTGCCGCAAACCTCATGACTTCCTCATGGGTTCTGCCGCACCCTGCCGCGATGAGCACACCTCTTCCCTCCGATCCCGGTGTGGCGGCCTTCGGGGCCAGCCTCACCGCCATCACCCTGGCTGAGCTGGGTGACAAGACCTTCTTCATGGCGCTGATCCTGGCGGCCCGCCACCGCGCCAGGGACGTGTTCGTCGGTGCCTTCGCGGCGCTCACGGCCGTCACCCTGATTTCGCTGGGCCTGGGTTATGGCCTGCGCGAGCTGCTGCCAGCCGCGGTGGTGCCCTGGCTCGCGGCGGCGCTGTTCCTGGGCTTTGGTCTCAAGCTGCTGGTCGATGCCCAGCGCATGCGTGCCGATGAGGCGGAAGAGGAGGAACAGGAGGCGGAGCAGGCGATCAACGAGGCCGAGAGCCGCCGCCGCATCAGCACCACCTGGGCGGTGATCTGGGAGGCGTTCGTGCTGGTGTTCATCGCCGAGCTTGGCGATCGCACTCAGTTCACCACCATCTTTCTGGCCACCGCGCCGGCCTTCACCTTCGCGGGGCTGCTGGCGGGCACCCTGCTAGGCCATGCCCTGGTCACCTGGCTGGCGGTGGGCGCCGGCAAGTGGATCGGCGGTCGCATCAGCGAGAAGCTGCTCTATCGCCTCAGCGGCGGCCTGTTCCTTGTGTTCGGCCTGTTCTCGTTGAAGCAGGCTCTTGGTTGAACGGAGCGCTCGGAGCACACCCATGCTGTTCGGCTCGCCCCGCTCCTACATGCTCCTGTCGGTGGCCGCTGCGGTGGCCACCATCGTCCTCAAGACCTGGGCCTGGCACCTGACCGGTTCGGTGGGTCTGCTCTCCGACGCGATGGAGTCGGGGGTGAACCTGGTGGCGGCGCTGGGGGCCTTTTGGGCGCTCACCCTGGCGGCCAAGCCCGCCGATCGCCGGCACCACTACGGGCATTTCAAAGCCGAATACTTCTCCAGCGGCCTGGAGAGCGTGTTGATCGTGGTGGCTGCACTCGCGATCAGTCATGCCGCCATCGGCCGTCTGCAGGAGCCCCAACCGCTGGAGCAGCTGGGCATCGGTCTGGCGATCTCCTTACTGGCGACCGCACTCAATGGCCTGGTGGCCTGGGTGCTGCTCAAGGCCGCCAAGCGCTTTCATTCGATCACCCTCCGCGCCGATGCCCATCACCTGCTGACCGACGTCTGGACCTCCACGGGCGTTGTGGTGGGGATCGGCCTCGTGAAGCTGACGGGATGGACGATCCTCGACCCCCTGATTGCGATCGCGGTGGCGGTCAACATCATCATCACGGGCTGGAAGATGTTGCATGAGACCGCCTCAGGTCTGCTGGATCGCTCCCTGCCGGAAGAGGAGCAACACCAGCTGGAGCAGCTGCTGGCCGCCCGAACAACAGACGAGATCCGTTTTCATGCCCTGCGCACCCGTGTGGCAGGTTCGCGGCGCTTCGTGTCGCTGCATGTGCTGGTTCCCGGCAGCTGGACCGTGCAGCAGGGGCATGACCTGTGTGAGCAGCTGGAGCAGGAGATCGCCACGACCCTCACCCGCACCCATGTGCTGACCCATCTCGAGCCGATCGAAGATCCCAGCTCCTGGGATGACCAGAACTTCCGCTGGGAGCAGGGCTGAGCCTCTGCAGCCCTTGCCCTGACCAGACATGGGTGCTTTGTCCTGAATCTGCTTCCCCACCATGGCCCGCCCTTACCAACCCTCCCTGCTGCGCCTGCTGCATGGCGCTATTGCCCTGCTGGTGCCGCTGGCCTGGCTCACGGGCCTGCTCGTTTACTCCGCCTACGACGGACGGTTCGGGCGGCTGCCGTTGAAGCTCCCAGGTGAATGGATCGACATCCACGGCACGGTGGGCGTGCTGCTCTGGCCGATCGCGCTGCCGTTCGGCCTCTATGCCCTCACCGCCGGTCGGGCACGGTTGCGGCAGCCCGCCAACGCCATCGCGCTGCTGGCGTTGGTTCTGGCCGTGGGCAGCGGCAAGCTGATGGAGGAAGACTGGCTGCGGCACGGCCAGTACCAGCACGCGGTCTACAGCGTTCACCTGCTGGCGTGGCTGCTGATCGCCCTCGCGGTCCCCCTGCATGTCGCTGCGGTGCTGCGGCGTGGTGGCTGGCCGCTCGCCCGGTCGATGGCCAGCGTTCAGGTGCGCGCAGGAGATCTTCCCGGCCAGTGGTTCGGTCAGATCCGCAGGTCTTTCAAGGCCGGCCGCTGAGACAGCCACGTCGGTATCTGCAGCTGTCATTGGCTATTCCCGTTGGCGCACGGACGTCCACACAACAAAGCCCGGAGCGTTGGCCCCGGGCGTTTGCCTGCTCAGCCGCGGCGTTGTCCCCTGGGATCGGGCCCAAGGGGGTCGGGCGCAACTGTGCGTGGTTGGTGCTGATGTCAGCCTGATCGTCAGATCAGAAGGTCTTTGGTTGTGGGGCGGAGCTGCCGGCGCTGGCACCTGGGGCCAGGTGTCCATCGGGACGTTCCATGGGGTCCGGGGCACCTCAGGCGGTGCAGTGGACGGCGTGTGTCCCCTCCAGGAAAAATCACGCCAGGAACATCAGTGATCCGTCGAGAGTGTTGGAGCAGGGGCCGGATCGTCAGCGCGCTCCTCGCTGCTGCTCAGGGGGGGTGTCTTCCATCGATGGAGCCTCCGAATCCCGTTGCAGCCACGATGGGCCCGGCGGCCGGTGCCAGCAAGGGCTGCAGCACTTCCGACACCGGTCTTCACCGGAGGCAACGGGGCTTCATGAAGGGGATTCATTGGCGTGCCAACAGGCAGGCGGGATTGCCCTGATGGTTCTGCAACCAGGCTCTTGCCCCCAAGGTTTCCTGCCTCGGCTCATCCAACCCGCTACGCCAGCCCCGCCCCCGCCAGGGCCTGAGTGAGCCGCGGCTGCACGAACTCGATGAACGCCCGCGTGCGGGCCGGCAGGCGGGTTCCGCCTGGGAGCACCAGCTGCAGCGGCGTCGGCGGCGGCGCCTGATCGTCCACCAGCGGCACCAGCCGTCCGGCCTGGATCGCCTCATGGGCCAGCAGGCCCGGCAGACGGGCGATGCCCAGGCCCTGTTCGGCGGCCGTGCGCAGCACCACCCAGTCATCGCTCACCAACCGGCCGCTGACCTGCACCTCACTGCCGCGGGCCCCGCTGCCGAACGACCAGCTGCTGCGCGCCTCCATGCCGGAGCGCGAGAAGCGCAGGCAGGCATGGGATGACAGCTCCGCGGGGCGCTGCGGGCTGCCGTGGCGGGCCAGATAGGCGGGGCTGGCGACGACGCGGTCGGAGGCGCTGCCAATCCGCCGGACGATCAGGCTCGCATCCCGCAGATGCCCGGCGCGGATGGCGACGTCGAAGCGCTCCGCCACCAGATCCACCAGGCGGTCGCTGAGCAACAGCACCACCTCCACCGCGGGGAAGGCCTCGAGAAACTCAGTCAGCACCGGCGCCAGGAAGAGTTCGCCGATCGACACCGCGGTGGTGATCCGCAGGCGGCCCCGGGGCTCGCGCTGCAGCTCCGTCACGGCCTCCTGGGCTGCCTCCAGCCGGGCGATCGCGGCTTCCGCCTCCTCCACAAAGGCCAGACCGGCATCGGTGAGCGACAGCCGGCGGGTGGTGCGCTGCAGGAGCTGCACACCCAGCTGGGCCTCCAGTTCGGAGACCTTGCGGCTCACGGTGGTCCTGGGCATGCCGAGCCGTTCGGCGGCGGCGCGGAAGCTGCCCGCCTGTACCACCCGCACCAGCACCAGCGCGCCGTTGAGATCAAACTGTCCCATATACAGGACAGTTTATCCCGGTATCGAGGGATTGTCCTGTTACGCGATTCATTGGAAGGTGAATGGGCGCGGAGATCACCGCGCTGCATCACCCCACCCGAACTCCGTCATGACCACCTCCACGCATCCCTCCCCACTCACCCTTCCGGCAGGCACCCATGCCGTGTGCAGCTGCGGCCTCAGCAAGAACGGAGCCTTCTGCGACGGCAGCCATCAGGGCAGCGGCCAGTCCCCGCACATCCTCAAGCTCGAGGAGGAGCAGACCGTCTATCTGTGCAGCTGCGGTGCCTCCGCCAAAAAGCCCTTCTGCGATGGCAGCCATCTCCAGCTGAGTGCTGCCACATCCAAGGCCCAGCGCCCCTGGTGGAAGCTCTGGGGCTGATCCCCTCCGCCGCACCGCACCATTCCCCTGCCCTGGCAATCCCCCGCCTGCGGACCTCCCGTCAGCGTCGTGGAGGTCCGCCGGGTAGGCCAGGCCCTGTTGGCATCAATGACTCCTGCAACAACCCCTTCCGTATTGTTCGTCGCCCACGGCTCGCCAATGGTCGCCCTCCGGCCCGGTGCGGCTGGCGCGGCGCTCAAGGCCCTGGCCGAGACGTTGGCGCGGCCTCGGGCGGTGCTGGTGATCAGCCCCCACTGGGAAACCGAGGTGGCGACTGTGGGCACCGCCAGCCAGCTGGAGACGATCCACGACTTCGGGGGATTCGATCCGGCGCTCTACGCCATTCACTACCCGGTTCAGGGTTCACCTCAGGGGGCGCAGGAGGTTCTCACGGTGCTGGAGGCCGCCGGACTGCCGGTGCGCACCGACGCACACCGGGGCCTCGACCATGGCGCCTGGGTGCCGTTGCGGGTCCTGTTCCCGCAGGCGGATGTGCCCGTCGTTCCCCTGTCGATTCAGCATCACGGAGGCCCGCAGCACGCCTACCGCATCGGCCAGGCTCTGGCACCGCTGGCCGCTCAGGGCTGGTTGATCGTGGCGACGGGCAACATCACCCACAACCTGCGCGACTGGCAGCAGGCTGAGATGGGTGCCGCCATCGATCGCAGCTATGCCCAGCGCTTCTCGGACTGGGTGCATGACCAGCTGATCCGTGGCGACACCGTGGCCTTGCTGGACTACCGCCAGCGCCATCCCGATGCGCTGCAAGCCCAGCCCCGCGACGAGCATCTGCTGCCGCTGTTCACAGCGCTCGGAGCCGCCGACACTGGAGCCCATGCCCGCGCCATTCATCGCGGCATCAGCGATCACGTGATCGCGATGGATGGTTATGCGTTCGAGCCGATGAGGCGTTCCTGAAACCGCACTCTGGATGGCGGGAACAGGAACCTCAGTCACCCTCCACCACCGGCCAGAAGACCTACTTTGTGATTGAGGGGAGGCCCGGGAGCCAACCCGACCCTCACCCTTCCAAAGAGTCCGGCCAGGGATCACCCGAGCCGGTGCGCACGACGGAGGTGCGAGTGATTGATCGAAGTGAACTCGGTGGCGCAGCGCGAACGTCATCCCGTAGCCGCAGTGAGCCATATGCCAGTTCTGTTTCCCGCGTGTTGAGCCTCAGGGCTGCATAACCCGAGCCGGGATCACAGCTGAGAAGGTCAAGCCCCGAGCATCTCTTCCCAGAGACGTGATCCCCATTCCTCTCCTGTCAGGCACAAGGCAGGCCATGTGTGAACAACAGACACCCGATCGGCAGTGCTTGGTGTGAGGAGCTGACCGCCGCAACCGGTGCTAAGGCGCCCCCAACAGGGCGCCTTCTTGTTGGAGTGATCGAAAAACTGATGCGCATTCTGCATCGGTTGCCAGAGCCCAGAAGGCCGGTGCCAGGCTGAGCTGTTGCCGTTTTCGCGTTTTGCTGCCTCTGCTCCAGCGCTCGCTGGTCCTCTTCGCCATGGCGATGTCGATCCCTGCGCCGCTCGGGGCAGGCACATCCGCTGTCGCTGCCCCTATCGCCAGCTACCCAGCCACGGTGCTCTCGGTTGGCGACGGCGACACCCTGCGGGTTCAGGCTGGCGGCCGTTCAGTCACCATCCGCCTGGCCTGCATCGATGCCCCAGAGACAGCCCAGTCCCCTTGGGGTCAGCAGTCCCGCGCCTATCTGATGCAGCGCCTGCCGCGGGGTCGACATGTCAGCATCCAGCCCCACACCACCGACCGCTACGGCCGCACGGTGGCCGAGGTGATCAGCGATATCAACATCAACCTGGTGATGGTCGAGGACGGCCAGGCCTTTGCCTACCGGCGCTACCTCAGCGGCTGTGACGCCAGGGAGTACCTGGATGCGGAGTTCCGGGCCAGCCGGCATCGCTACGGGGTCTGGCAGGTGGAAGGCGGCATCACCAGGCCCTGGGATTTCCGGCGCGGTCGCACCGCTGTGGTGATCCCCGATGGCACCACCCCTGGCGGCCGCCGCTACCGCTGCAAGGAGATCGGCTCTTATGCCCGCGCCCAGGAGCTTCTGCGCCAGGGCCACACCTATCTGGACAGCAACGGCGACGGTGAGGCCTGCGAGTCGCTGCGCCGCTGATCTCGATTGCTCCAGGCTCGATCTGCCCAACAGAAAGCCCCCAGCCGGAGCCGGGGGCAGAGGTTCTCATGCGCGGGCCTCAGCCCAGGGAAGGCCTCAGGTCATCAGCCTTCCACCTTCACGGTCACGGTGCTCACCTTGTTGGCCTTGGGGGCGGTGACGGTGAGCAGCCCGTCGCGGTAGACGGCCTGCAGCTGTTCGCGCTCGATCGCCACCGGGAAGCGGAAGCTGCGGCTCCAGGTGCCGTAGCGGAACTCACTCATGAGTGGCGTGGGAAGTGGGCCACGGACCCTGTCGGCCTGGACGGGAGCATCACTGCCGCTGCTGGTGCCAACAAACTCGGCCGGCTCACCGCCCAGCTGGCGCTGACTGCGGCGATCGGCGCTGATCAGCAGGGTGCGCTCGGTGGCCTTCACCTCGATGGCGGCCTTATCGACGCCGGGGAGTTCGAGCACCACCTCATAGGTCTCAGGTGTTTCGTGCACCTCGGCGGCAGGCACCCGCTCGGCGGTCTGCAGCTGGTGGCTCAGTTGCTGCTCGAGGCGGTCGAACAGATCGAAGGGAGTGGAAGAACGGCGGGTCAGCATGGTTCCGATGGCGAAGGTGTCGGTTGCGGGGTCGTCGTTCGCCCCCGGTGCGCTCACTGTCGCCGCGGCGAAACAGAGCCTGGGAGGGGCCAGCCGAACCGATCGATTCGGGCCTCACCACCAGGGTTCGGAGCACCGAAACGCCATGGTGGGTCAACCGAATCGGGGCTGCTGCAGGGGAGAAGCCGCGTCAGAGCTCCTGACACCAGACCATGCCCAAGCTCCAACGGATCTTGGCCACTGGCGGACTGCCAACGCTGAGAAGGCCTGGTCGCTGACCTGCCCAACGACGGTTCCCCGCACGACGGGTAGAAGCCGGACGAAGCGCGACCAGAGGCCCCGGAGGGGCTCAGGTGCCTGCGGGCCAGACCAGAATGAGCGATGGAGCGAAGGACCAGCGTGGCCATCCCGGATCAGCGGCCGTTCATGAGCAGCAGGAAAGGTCTGCTGTTGCTGACTGGTGGCATCGCCCTAGTGGTTGTGGCGCTGAGCAGATGGGACTCCGTTGGTCCCCAGTCGCTCATCTGTCAGCATCGGGACGATCCCAACGGAAAGATCAATTTCCGGGTCGATGTGGGCCGAGGCGAGGATCGGGTTCGCTTCGCGGATGGGCAGTCCCTGCCGGTTGAGACCTCCCGGGATCAGATCACATTCCTGGAGAAGGAGTCCAACCGTTTCCACCTGGCCGACAATGACAGCGATGATGAAAGTCGCAAACTGCGGGAGCTGGGCATTCCTGCCACGACAGGATCAGTGGTAATGAATTTCGACCTTCGCCACGACGTGGATCACCGCACCACGATCGACCGCCATCGCCTCACTTTCGAGGAGCAGTCCCTCACGAAGCAAGGCCGGCCGGGAGCGGTGATGATGACCGGACGTTGTCGACTGGTGGGCGGCCCCTCTGCCAGGGACGATGACGCCTCTCCATCACGACCACTTCCATAACCAAGCGGCCTGATGCAAGCGAGCGACGCGTCGTTACAGCAAGGCCATCAGGTCTGATGCCCGCTGGCGAATGGGGAATTCTTATCGCCAGAGCGTGGCGTTCATCTCAGAGGTCGGCAGGGAGCATCAAGCTCCGGGTGATCTGACCCCGCCGCCATGCCTACGTTTCCCGCTGCGGTCGCCGCCATCCCCGTGAAGATCGTCAACCGCTGCGCCATCACGGTCGAGCCCCGTCAGCCCTTCATGGAGTGGGCACAGCAGCTGCAGCCCGATCAGCCACTGCCGCCGGCCGCTTTTGAGCCTGGTCTGTACCTTCTGCCCCTCTACGACAGCCGCAAGGACGCCATCGAGCTGCTGCAGCAGGGCTACGAGAAGATCTTCTGCTCAGAGCTGGAGATCTGGTCGAATGATCCTGAAACCTGGCCCAGCCCACGCAGCCTGGCCCTGTTCCATGAGTGGTTTGCCTTTCGCTTCTATGACCTGGTCAGTGATCAGGGGCAGGATCCGCTGGCGCACTACGAGGTTGACGAATCCTTCCTGGAGGATCTGCGCAGCGTGATCAACGATTCTTCCGAGAGCTGATCGCCCTTTCCCCTGTCGAGACTCAGCGAGGTAGTCATCCCCCTGCAGTTGACAACCATGGCGAGCCTGGCAATTAGGGTTGGTCCATCACCCCAACCCCCGAATGATGCTCACCGGTGCTGATCTGCTCGCCAAAGTCAAGGAGCTGGGCGATGTCTCCAAGTCCGATCTGGTGCGCGGCTGTGGCTACGTCTCCACCAAGAAGGACGGCACGGAGCGACGAACTTTACCGCCTTCTATGAGGCGCTGCTGGAAGCCAAGGGCATGAACCTGGGCGCAGGCGGTAGCCGTGGCGGCAAGGGTCGTCCGGGCAGGCAGCTCAGCTACGCCACCAAGGTGCAGTTCAACGGCAACCTGCTGGTCGGCAAGGCCTACACCGCACAGCTGGGACTGGAGCCCGGCGATGAGTTCGAGATCAAGCTGGGCCGCAAGCAGATCAAGCTCATCCCCCTGGGTGCTGCCGAGGAGGAGTGAAGACTGCTCAGCTGAGCCCCACGTACACCGGCTGGAACCACTGCATCCGCCGGCTCTGACGCTTCTCGCCATGCAGCACGGTGTGCCAGTGGCCGCGGCGCCAATGGGGCCGGCGAGGAGTGCCGATGCTGTTGGTGCTAGCCGTGGCCCCTTCTGAAGGAGCCCTTGGGGTGCGGTCGAGCCGGAAGTCCTTGCCGATCCACACCGGCCCCTGGGGCGTCACGGCGCCAGAGTCATCCCCGCTGCCAGCGGAGAAGCCCTTGCCGCTGGGCACCCTGGCCGCCGGGCCGGTGGTCAGCAGTTCCGGCTGGTAGAGCTGCACCAGCAGGGCGTTGATGGCCAGGCCCTCCATCCGCTGGTTGGTGCTCTGCACCGCCTGTTCATCCCACTGCCAGGCCGGGTGGCTCAGATCTTCCACGGTGGGCTGGCGCTCGCCGATCTGCTGGAAGGAGTGGCGGGTGAGATAGCTGGTGCCATCGAGGGCCAGGCCGACACAGCTGATGCCGCTGATCCGCTGGGCCTCAGCCGGCAGCCAGTCGGCCATCGCCCGCAGGTCGGCCACGATCACCACCGGGATCGGCACCCCGTCTTCTGTGAATAGGGCGCCATCGGGAAGCATCAGCCGGAAGCAGGGCAGCACCTGCGGCAGCTCGTCATCGAGGCGGGGAGACGGTGTGCGGCGGAAGGCCTCCGCCAGCTCCGGCGCCAGGAAGCGGGGCGGGGCCTCCAGGAGCCGCGCCCAGCGGCAGGTGGTGGCAGCCCAGAAGCCGACCCGATCGGGAGATCGTCGACGGCTGGGCCGAGAAGCTGGGCCTCTCGCGCTGGTACGTCTGGAAGACGCCCTGATGGAAGGCACGGCGTTCTCGATCGAAGAGGCCAGCTTTGATGCCTCCCTGCTGCCGGAGGGCAGCCGCACCCCTGGAACGGAGGCCTTCCACCGGGCGGTGACCGACTACTTCCAGAAGTCGTATGCCTCGATGGGAGGACAGCTGTCGGTGGTGTTCGCCGCCGGCCGCATCGAGGTGGCCTGGGAGCCGGCGGCGCCGGAAGCACCAGCGATGGCCTCCATCGGCCCGCTCCTGCAGCAGCGCCGGTTTGATGAGGCCCGGCCGCTGCTCGAAACCCTGCTGCAGCTGCAGCCCGAGCACCCCGTGTCAGGCGACATCGAAAACTGAGCCAGAGGCGACACGAAAAGTGAGCCACCTGGCAGGCGATCGACAGAGCGAACCAGCGGCGCTGGCAGGCGCTGCGGACGGGGGGCAGAGCCATCAGGAGAGGCCATCGACCGCTGGC
>CAIZQU010000062.1 GCA_903935205.1 uncultured cyanobacterium
AGAGAACGCCAGGCTGAAAGAGCTGAACGCCAAAGGCAGAGCCTTGCTGAGCTGCGTCGATCAGCTCTGCTTTCCGCCCGATTCCAGCTCGACCCCAGCCCTGCCAACCGCCAGCGATGGCAAGCCTTCCTCGCCTTGATCGGCCCCCAGCTGGATCAGCGGGGTGATGGCTGAAGGGGCTGAGCCGGGGCCATCGCACCCGTGGGCGGCGGCCGATGCAGAGCGCGAGGGGAGGCCGCGGCGGCCGCCGCCAGGCGCAGGCACCTCAACCCCGATGGCCCGCCCGATACCGCGAGGCGCCTGCGGCGCCAGGGGGGGGAAACAGCCCGGAGCCCGGGGCAGCGGCCCGCGGCGGAGAGGGGGGCCAACAATCTGGCCAAACCGCCAACAGCCGGAGCCAATCCCCAAGAGCCTTAGGAAAACCCTGACAGCCGCAAGCCAACAGCCAAGGGTGAAAAAATCCAAGTGTTAAGGGATCAAGGGATCAAGCGTTAAGGAAACGGCCCTGGGGGAGGCAACAGACGCGGAAACCGAGGAAGTTGAGGCGGTCGACCGGGCGGGCGAGGCTGCGGTAAGCCGAGCGGCAGTACCTGGGGAGGAAGAACCACGAGCCGCCGCGCAGCAGCCGCCGATCTTGATCCCCTCCGCTCACCCAGGCACTGCCATCAAAGGGGGCACCTGCATAGCCGCCATGCCAATGATCCAGGCACCATTCCCAGACATTGCCGTGCATATCCTGCAGGCCCCAGGCGTTAGCGGGGAACATTCCCACCGGAGTGGTCTGCCCCCGATTCAACCCCTCGGGGCCGTTGGCATAGCGGGAGGTCCCGTCGTAATTGGCCAGCTCCGGTGTGATCATCTCGCCAAAGGCAAACGGGGTGGTCGTCCCCGCCCGGCAGGCGTATTCCCATTGGGCTTCGCTGGGGAGGGTGTAGTTATCACCGCTCAGCACACTCAGGCGGCGGCAGAACTCGCTCGCGTCATGCCAGCTCACCTGCTCCACCGGCCGCTGCGCGCTGTCCGGCTGGTCTGAAAACCTGGAAGGATTCAGCGCCAGCTCCAGCTGCCAGCTCTGACCCAGCGGCGGCACCTGCCGCGCCACCGCCCGCCACTGGGCCTGGGTGATCGGTCTCTGGCCGATCAGAAATCGCTCCAGCCGCACCCGATGCAAGGGTCCTTCATCGCTGTCTCGCTCTTCTTCATCCGCTGGTGACCCCATCACCAGCTCCCCCGCCGGCAGCTCGATCAACGGCAGGTCCACCCCATCCCCCAGATCCACCTGCCAGCCACGCACCTCCACGTCCCGCCGTTCCACCACTTCCCAGCCGCCGCCACTGCGCCGCACCAAGGCGCTCTTTACCCAAAAGACCGCTGACTTCCTGCCCCCTGGGGCCCGAGCCGCTGGCGTCCCAACAGCTTCTGCAGGGCCCGAGGCCCCAGCCACCGAGAGCCCAGACCCCGAGGTCCGAGGCCCGTCCGGCGCAGAAGGGGGCGGCACCGCCTCCGGCAGCACCGGCTTCAGCGCCGCCAGCGCCGCCTCACGGATCGCCAGAGTGATCGTTTTCAGCGCCTCCGCCAGCTCCACCTCGTCCATCGCTTTGAGGTGGCGACTGGGCGAAAGCACCGCCTGGTAGTGGTAGATCTCCGTGACCTCCACATGGCACGGGCCCACACTCGCCCACAGGATCGGCACCCCCTCCGCCTTCGCCGCCGCCAGCAGGGCAGGCAACTCCTCGTTGATCACAAACTCCGAGGCCAGAAAGGCATCACTCACCAGCAGCAGCGCCACCTTCGCCTCCGCCAGGGCTGCTTCGATCGCTGGGCGCCACGGGCGGCCGTCTTCGATCTGGCTGTCGTCCCAGAGCCGCAACTCCTGGCCCGTGGCCCGCAGCAGCGGCGCCATCATCCGCTGCAGCCGCTCCACCCAAATCCGATCGACATGGCTGTAGCTGATGAACACATGCCGGCGCTCGGGAGCTGGCTGGGGCACGCCGCGTCGTCACCGTCTCGTTGCGCCGCATTATGGCAGAACTGCAACGCCGGGGCAGGCCCCGGGCTCTTACCTTCCGCCGCAGCCTCCGTGCCAGGCGGTGGCACTGGTCTGGGGGGCCTCCCTGGGGCTCCCGGCCCGCATTCAACGCTGCACCGTGCCACCAGCCAATCCAGCCGATCCACCGCCCCCAGCCTCACCAGCCAACCCCGCCAATGGCGGAGCCGGCGACAGCGAAGACTCCCCGCTTCCGCCAGACTTCCCCTATCCGCCACGCCCCTGGCCGGGCCTGGATCGCCTGGCCGTCCTCCAGGCCACGGGCGGTCTGGCCGTGGGCCTGATCGCTCTCTTCTCCTCCTATGACCACCTCACCCTCGCCGGCTACCGCATCGCCCTCCAGCAGCAATGGGGCATCCCCTGCATCGTTGCCTCGGTGGCGGTTGTTGTTGTCGATGCTCAACTGGCGACCCGTGCGCGA
>CAIZQU010000063.1 GCA_903935205.1 uncultured cyanobacterium
AGGAAGCTGATCAGATCGGTTGCAGCAGAAGGGTTCTGGAGTGGCGAGGCCAACGCGATGAAAGGCGGTTCCCGCGCAAAGCAGCGCAGATGGCGGCGGCCGTCGAGAGCGACTGGGACAGACTTCTAATGGGCCCTGCCCGTGCGTGGGCACCGCCGGGCCACTCGCTGCCTGGGATTGCGCCTTCATGACGCGAAGATCCGCTGGAGCGAACGCTATCTCCATCTCCATTCTCATCCCCCTCGCCAGGCACGACGGGCCCGGGGCCTGCGACGGTCTGGAGCGCACCCGACTGAGATGGCGCCCTGACGGTGAACGCGCCGCCCTCAGTTTCAGCCTGGAGATGGGGCGGAAGTCCAAGGTGGCTCGAAAGGTGATGACCCTCCAGAAGACACCCCCTGGACACGCATCCCAGTCGACCATCAACAGTCGATGTGGCAGCCATCGAAGGGGGGCGCCAGCGGCCCCACGGGTCAGGGTGATCAGCAGGATGATGCCTGGCCTCTGATCAGCCAGCTGCAGCACACGCGTCCTTGGGGCATCGAGGGCAGCCAGCGGAGATCGCCGCTGACTTCGATGCTGGTGCCACAGCTGGGTGGGCAGCGTGTCAGGGAAGAACCTGCTCAGCGTGGGTGTTGCGCATTAAAGCCGAGGCGGGCACCGCCACGGAGCTCGCCACGAACGCGGCAACGATCCGGTCCTCGTCGAGGGAGGCCTGATCCTCCTGGTGGACACTGGCCATGATCAACGTCCCGGCCCAGGAGAAACAGGAACCAGCACGGCAGGAGAGCAGCAGGGGGATCTCCAGAGCAGCGGCGGCCTGAACGGGCAACAGGCCATCGGCGCAGCCGGTGATACAAGCGCTGAATCTATTCAGGCAGAAGATTGTAGCGCCACGGGCCAGCAACTCGCGCAGGATCGATCGGTCGGTCGGCAGGGCATCCACTGCGGCACCAGTACCTTCTACGCAGAGACCCGAGGCATCCGCCAGTCACCCAACCACCACATCCGCCTCACCGGTCGTCTCAACTCCATCAGCGGCGAATTGACGAGTTGACGAGTTGACGAGTTGACGAGTTGGCGAGTTGGCGAGTTGGCGAGTTGATTCAAAGTACTGAATGCTCAGCGGGGCCCGGACAGTCCCAGCTGACAGGCAGGGGCGGCCGATACGCTGCGGCCGTATCGCGGGCGGTTTGAGATCTGGGCAGTGAATCATGGACTGATCGGCTTCCCTGATCAGCTCGGACGGATCAACGCTGCCAGCTTGTTCGACACCCACCGCACCACGGGGGCGACCCTGGCAATGGGCACCGATCAGGGTCTGCGCCTGCGAATCCCGGCTGCGATGGGCAGCGAATGTGCTGGCTTGATCCAGGCTATTGAACTTTATCCAGGCTATCGAAGTTTATCCAGGCTATCGAAGTTTATCCAGACCATTGAACTCGATCCAGACCATTGAACTCGATCCAGACCAATGAACCTTATCCAGACCATTGAACTTTATCCAGGCCAATGATCTTCATCCAGACCAATGAACTCGATCCAGACTAGTCTACTTGAGCCAGGCTATTCAACCAGCCCAGCAGCTTCGCCAAAGCCACGGCTTCGGCAAGGAGATCATCGCCAGAGCTCTCAACAGTGCCTCTCAACACTGCCTCTCAACAGTGGATGGGGACCATGGGATGCTCGGGATGATGGCGACTGGCACGATCGCGAAATAGTCGACGGATTCGCCAGGGCCAACCAAACCATCACTTGATTACGCAGCAAGCTCCGCAACCGGCCCAGCCAGGCCGTAGAGTGGTACACAAATACCATCCGGGTTATGGGCCGAAATGCCATTCAGTTCCAGAAAGGGCTCTCTGTGCCCGAGTTTCTGAAGCTTTACGGAACGG
>CAIZQU010000064.1 GCA_903935205.1 uncultured cyanobacterium
CACCTTCTTCTGCGAATCCAGCGAGAGCGTGCTGCAGGCCACGGCGTTGATCGAGCTGGCCAAGCAGGGCTGGGTGGAGGCTGTGCCCGTGCAGGACCGCTGCTGGCCGGTGCTCATCCACCAGCTGCTGACCATGGCCCTCGCCGGTGGTGGCATCAGCCAGGAAGACGCCTGGGTCCACCTCTCCAAGGTGCCGGACTTCGCCGGGATCAGCCGGGCGGAGTTTGATCTCCTTATCCACTGGCTGCTGGCAGATGGGGGGTTGCGGGAGGCCTCAGGCCAGCTGGTGATCGGCCCCAAGGCCGAGAAGCGCTTTGGCCGCAAGAACTTCATGGAGCTTTTCGCGGTCTTCACCAGCCCCGTCAGCTACACGGTCGTCACCGCAGCAGGCCAACCCCTCGGCTCGTTGCAGCAGGAGTTCGTCGATCGCCTGGTCGACGGGGTGAGCAGCTTTCTGCTCGGCGGCCGGGGTTGGGTGGTGCAGCGCATTCAGCACGACGACCGACGGGTGTTCGTGGATCCCGCCCCGCGCGGCAAGCAGCCCACCTGGGGCGGCTACATCCCCCAGTTCCTTGGCCTGGAGGTGTGCCAGAAGATGCGCGACACCCTGCTCTCTTCCACAGCCTTTCCCTATCTCGACGAACAAGCGGCTGCTGTCCTCGAGGAGAAACGAGAGGTGATCCAGCCGCTCTTCCAGTCAGGGCAAGCCGGCATCGAAGTCAGAGAGGGAGAGGTGCGCTGGTGGACCTTCGCTGGCGGCAAGATCAACGCCACCCTCCGCTATGGCCTGGAAGCCGTCGGCGGCGACTGGAAAATCACCACGGACAACATCCTCGTCAAGGCCAAAGGGGAGGGCATCACTCCCGAGCGCTTTCAGGATGCCATCGAGAGACTGGCCACTCCGGAGGTCTGGGATGACGCCAAGCTCTGGAAGGATGTCGCAGGGTCATTGCCCAACTACCGGCTCAGCAAGTTCCAGGACCTGATGCCGGACTGGGTGGAGCAGGAGGTGGTGGCGAACTATCTGCTCGACATTTCGGGGGCAAGTCGTTGGTGCAAGATCAAGTAAGATATTAAAATTTAAATTACATCCCAGACTTTAATGTCGCAAGTAGCTCATTTCCCTTCACGGCTGCATGCGGGCATCGCCTGACCAACTTATCTGCGTTTTCATCTATTCTGTCATGCAACAACAACAGAAAAGACTTCTATTATATCGGCGATTACTCCAAGTGACAGGCCACTGACGCCACGCTTGAGACCGCTTACGCCATTGCCGAATTCGTATGGATATCTAGAAGGGGTGAATAGCCGACCATCAAGACCGTCAAGGACATCTCGAAGGAAGCCCGCAGGTGCATCTCCGGGAGCGACATGTCCCAGAAAGGCCCGCAACCGCTCACTCCCAAACGCCTCTTTGTCAAGCCTGTCTTTATAAGCTTGGGGAGCCTTCTCATACAAAGATGGCAGATCACGCCCCCCTTTGGGGCCCTTGGCGGTCACAATGGCTACGCCTTGCACCTGAGTGGGCGTATAAACCTCTTCTCCGGACAACGCCTTCAAGAAGAGTTCCATTGCTATGGCTGCACAGTGGATTGCTGGAAGCAGTACTTCGTTCGATCCTTTGGTTTCAAGTACACGATAGGCAGTCCTGTAATAGGTGGCGCTTTCGAGGATTTGCTGATTGGGAATTGGTTGGCTTGTCAAGTCTGGGAAGGTCTTTGGCCCATGTTAGCTGAGCAATGTGGATGCGTCGACCGATAAGCGAGCTGCATTTTAGTTGCGAGCAGGCTTGTGTAGAAACTGCGCCTCCTCTACATCAATCCAGTTTCAATAAGGTGATCATCGGGGCTACTCCCATTCCAGTTGCAGAACTTGTAATGAGAAGCATGGGGCGCTCTGACGCCAGTCTGCGCTTGCTGGAGCTTTCCTGCAGCAGTACGGCAGCACCAAGAGGAAGCACCGCCAAAACTATGCACGGGGTGCATCACTTTGTTCTTGGAAGGCTGGAACAAGGGGACGACGCCTATCACGCCTCCTCAACCAGCTCTCCGGCGCCCAGCAGCTCCTCCCCCACCCTCGCGAGCCGCAGCCGCAGGGTGCGGATCAGGTGTCGGGCCTCCCGGCTGCTGCGCACCCGCCCCTCTGGCAGCAGCAGCCACAGCTGCTCCAGTAGCGGCGGCTGGTCGGGATGGAGCTGCAGGGCCTGGGCCTCGAGCCAGTCGGGATCCAGCAGACCCGGGCCCAGGGGCAAGGCCAGCTGGCGGTCGCGCATGCGCTTGAGCCAGGCCGGCACGTCCTGGCAGCTGAGTGGCTGCTCCTCAAGCTGAAAGCCATGCCAGGACAGGGCTTCATGCAGCAGAGGTGTGACCGCACGCTTGGGCAGCAGCACCTTGCGGGGCAGGATGTCTTCCACCGAACTGGTTGCGGGGATGAACAGCTGCAGCGGCAGCGCCCCCAGCGGCACCGTCATCAGCCCCGGCCAGGTTGGCGGTCGGGATGCTGACACCCGCCTGTGATGGCACCAGGACGAGACGATTGCCCCATCGATCAGTGCCTGGCTGAGCAGCTGCGCCCATTCGCCGGAGTGCCGGAACTTCGGGGGGACCGATTGCACGCTCACCATCCCGGCCAGCAGCGGCTGATGCAGGGGATCGGTGGCGATGCGCAGCTGGCCATCCATCATCCGGTGGGCCCGGTAGGAGAGGCGGAGCAGCTGCAGGCTCTCGTTGGTGCCGTAGCGCAGAACGCCAGTGCCGCGGCTTGGCTGCAGCCGGAACTGCTCGCCCATCAGCGCGGCGCTGCGGCAGACGGTGCTCTGGTGCATCGCCAAGGCCTGGGCGGCCTTGGATTGCGAGCCGGTCAGCTCCAGCAGGTCGAGCACATGCAGGTGCTCCAGGGGCTCCGGCGGGGAATAGGCAGGAAGCTGGCGCCTTGACGCCAGGCAGGCTTGAACGATGGTGGAACAGGCCACAGGACGCTGTTGATCTGCATCCCTCCAGCGTCATCTCGCCACAGGCCAAGTGGCTCAGTCCACGTGCGAAGGACAAGATCGCTCTCTGCTCCAGGCGCATTTCGATGCAGTTTCTGCATCACTTCTCGGATTCCGTGAGGGATCCGGCAGGAACCATGCCGATCCCGCATCCCCCGCCCAGAAAGCGGCTGCATCGGGCCATGGCCCCGTTATGCCGGATGGAATCCCCCCAACAACCATGGCCGTGCAACCTCAGCCACTGCCGTTGCCGGCGCTGCTGCCCGCCGGCGCCTGTGGCTTTGCCGTGCTCGATCTGGAGACCACCGGCACCGGCCAGCTCTGCCGCATCGTGGAGATCGCTCTGCTGCTGCTCTCGCCAGAGGGGGAGATCGAGCGGGAGTGGAGCACCGTGATCAACCCCGGCGTGCCGATTCCCAATGCCGCGGTGCACGGCATTGATGGGCGCATGGCCGCCCAGGCACCGAGCTTCTCGGGGGTGGCGCCATCACTGGCCGGGCTGCTCGAGGGCCGGGTGCTGGTGGCCCACAACCTCGATCGCTTTGACGGGCCGATCCTGCGGCATCACTTCTGGGAGGCCGTCGATGCCATCCCCGGGCTGGTGCTGGATCTGGGGGATGGCATCGACACCATGCCCAACCCCTTCCTGAGCCTCGGCAAGCTCTGTGCTGCCCATGGCGTCACCCTCTCCGGCGATGACGCCCACACCGCCCTCGGCGATACCCGCGCCCTTTCAGCGTTGCTGCGGCACGGCCTGCCCCACCTGCATCCATCGCGGGCGCCGGTGAGGGTGGCGGGGATCAGCCATTCAGCGCCGGAACCCCCGGTCCTGCTGCCGCGCACCACGACAAGCCGGCAGGGGCTGCAGCAGAGCCATGACTGGATCGACGCCACGGTGCTCATCCCCGCGGCCGGCGGCACCATCGCCCTGCATGGTGAGGACGCCCACGGCTGGGACTTCAAGGTGCAGAAGGTCCTGGAGCACGCCACCAGCCTCGGCCTGGTCCCCATCACCTTCCAGCCGGAGGCGCCGGCTGATGTGCTGGTGGTCTCCAGCCTGTTCATCGACAGCCCGCTG
>CAIZQU010000065.1 GCA_903935205.1 uncultured cyanobacterium
ACGATCAGCCCACTCTGCTCGAAACGCCATGAACGCACCTATCGCCACGCCCCCCCACCTGCCCGCCTCGACCCCCCCGCCCCCCGCCACGGCGACCGAAGTGATGGCCGCCCTGGAGCGGCTGCACCGCAAGACCGACGCGTTGCTGACCCTGATCCACCGCCCCTAACAGCCATGACGCCCACCACCACCGCCGCCGACCACATGCAGCAAGCCGCCGCCGAGCTGCAGCGCTGCCCGGAAACCGGCAACTGGCCATCGACGTGGAGATCCCCGAGCCAGAAGCGGATGCACCGCCCCGCCCTGGAGCAGGAGGTGCAGATCACCTGGCTGCTGCCCGAGCCGGAAGCCCGGCAGCTGCCCTGGCTACGCGAGCGGTTCTGGGGCAAGCGCCCCAAGCGCCCCGACCTGATCGCCTACAGCACCGACGCCCGAGGGAGGTGCATCAGGTGCTGGCTCAGCCGCCCCGAAGATCGGCACGCCTACGCCGAGCTGCTGCGCAAAGGCTGCGGAACCGCGCCGATCGAAGCGGTCCATCCCCCCACCATCGCCGTGGGCCAGCCAGCGCTGCCTGCTCACCCGTTCCTGCTGCCCCGGATGTGGCAGGCCATCGCCGCCAGTGAAGGCACGCCCGTAGAACTACCAGCAGCCAACATGCAATCAACGCCGCAAAAGTTGGCCGAGATTGAATCAGCGTTCTGGGAGGGAATGAGGCCCCCACGCTTATAGTTTCCCCTGAAGCATTCTGTATGCGCACCCCTGTGCCCCAGATAGTCCGTAGCTCCAGAAAATGCTAGACTTAACGACAGATGAACGCATCCGGTGATGGAGTTAACCGCCAATCCGCTGCTATTCGATTGGGCGCCGCCCGTGGCCGATCCTGGAGTGATCCAGAAGGCCACGATTAAGCGCCCGATCGCCCAGAGAAAGCGTCTGGAGATGATGCGCCAGCAGAGCGCGGCCGAGGCCGTCGCCGACCTGGAACGCGACGGGATGGAGTTGTTCGGCTTGACGCGCGGTCAGTTCAGCCTGGCTGATCTGCTGGTGGCGACCCTCGACAAGACCGGCCCGGCCGCGTTGAGCATCAGCACCTGGACTGCGGCTGCCACCGACATCCAAAGGATGATGGAACTGCTCGAAGGCGGTCAGATCAGCAGCTGTCGCTGGCTGGTGGATCAGACCTTTGTGCGGAGGGTGCCGGCCCTGGCAGCGCAGATCCGAAAGCTATTCGGAGATGATGCGATCAGAGTTACAAAAACTCACGCAAAGTTCGCCACGATCGTTAACAACGAGTGGCAGGTAGCGATTCGATCGAGCATGAATCTAAACCAGAATCCGCGCCTCGAATCCTTCCAGGTTGGCCACGATCCCGAGCTGTGCGACTTCCTCTCTGCTGCCCTTGACGACATCTGGAGCCGCCAGGATCGCCGGCTGCAGGATGCCAGCAGCACCGAGCAAACCGCCTGGTGGAACGATGAAGCCTGAAGCCGCCGGAGCGATCGAGAAGGCCGCGCCGCCGGCAACAGCGGCTGTAGTGGATTGGCTGCTCACCGGGGCCAGCGAACAGCAGGTGGCCGAGGCCCTGGTGGTGAAGTACCCCGAGGCCGATGCCAAGAAGGTAATGGGGCAGGTTCAGCAGTACCTGCAGGGTGCCGGCCGTCCCAATGCGGACGCAGTTCGGGGGTGGGCGCTGCTGTCGTATCGCCGGCTGTATCAGGAGATGCTCAGGGTGGGCGACTTCAACGGCTGCAGGCAGGTGGTGAAGGAGATCACGGCGCTGCTGCCATGAGCTGGCTGTCGAGCGCCGAGTTCAGCCGGCGGATGGGGTGCAGCCGCGCCAACGTCACCCAGGCGATCCGCAGCGGCAGGCTGCGCCCGGAGCATGTTCGGCGTGATGGCACGCGGGTGATGGTAAACACCGCCGCCATCCCCGACTGGAGAGCTACCGCCTCGAAGCGCCGGGGGATCGCCGAGCCCATGCCGGTCTCCACCACGCCACGCCCCAGCGCCACGCCACCGCCCACGCCCATGCCGGTGCCTGCCGTGGAGTGCCCCGGACTGCCCCCACCGGCCTGGGGTGCCGGCGGTGAGGAGCAGAGCGCCATGGATGCCGCAAGCCTGTCGCCCGAGGAGGTGCAGCAGCGCCTGGCCAAGCTGCCTGAGGATGCCATCCCGGACTTGATGTTGAGCAGGCAACGCCGTGAGCACGCCCTCGCCCAGATGGCGGAGATCGAGCTGGCTGCGATGGAACAGAAGCTGGTGAGCGCGGCCGAGATGCGCCGCGTGCACTACGACGCCGGCCGACTGGTGCGCGATGCCGTGCTCAGGGTGCCGGTGCGGATCATGCCGGAGCTGGCCGCCGCCGCCGGGGGGCTGTCGCCGGACCAGCGGCAGGTGATCACAACGTTGCTGGAGCGCGAGCTGAACGCCGCGCTCGAAACCCTGGTGGCTGATCAGCTGGCCGCCGCGCCTCCATCCAGCACCACCGCCTCAGTGCCATCAGGCTGAACCTCAACGCGCCCATGCTCCACCCAGAGCTGGTGCAACGCCGCCGGCTGCGCCTTGACGTGTAGCGCCTCGCCGTCGGCGGTGACCTGGTGCAGTTCGACAACTCCCGGATCATCCGCCTGACGCAGGACCAGCAGCGGCGCCCCATCCCGCTGATGCATGGTGATGTGCACCCCCTGCGCCGCCAACCACGCGTTGAACCGCTGCCTCTGCTGCGGATCGTGCCGGCCGTTGGCCATGAAGTCAGCAATCCGCCCTCGAAGCGCCTGCTCCGCTTCCTCACCAGAAGGACGAGCATCAAGCGCCCGGAGTTCCCCGCGGAGCATGGCCAGTCCCTGGCCCAGCTGATCCGCCTGCTGCTGTGCCGCCTCCGATGCCTCACCGAGGGTGGTGGCCACGGCACCGGTAAGCGTGCCCTGGCCCAGTAGCTCGACCATGTTCGCCCTGGCCCTCTCCGCCCGGCCACGGGCCTGTGCTTCCTCCGCCTCGCCAGCCATGATCCGCTGCTGCAAATCACGGCGCTGCTGGCTGTCGCTCCCCCGCGAAAAGAACGCCTCCCACCGCTGCCTCGACAGAGCCTGCAGTAGGGCTTCCTCGTCGTACTTCCACCCCCGCCGCTGCCCACAGGTGCCGTTCAAGGTGCCAGGACAACGGAGGTAGCTGTAGCGGATGCCCTTCCGCGTCGAGTTGTTGAACATCAGCGGCCGATCGCAGACAGCGCAGTGCACCATGCCCTGGAGAATGTTGTAGACGCGAGTGCCTCGCCCGACCTTGCCCCGCTTGTCATCGCGCTCACGGATGCCCTGTCGAAGCAGCTCAAACTCTGCTGTGGTCAGAAGCGCCGGGAAGTAGGCAGGCAGGGTGCAGGGGGGCTGCCCACGAAGCTTTACGGCTGCCTCGCCGATCAATGCACGGTTCCGCAGGAGCTGCTGAATCTGCGACTGTGACCAGGGACGACCACCTCTGCCGGTGAAACGGCTAACGGTCGTGCTGCCCTCAGAGTTGAGAAGCGCAGCCAACCGCGTGGCGCCGACGCCCTCCATGGAAAGCATGATGATGCGCCGCGCCAGATCAGCGTGCTGATTCAGAAGAAAGGCATCTGCAGCTGCGTCGTAATCCACCCACCACGGCCGAAGCTCGGGGAGCTTCCGGCCCCGTTGCGCCTCGTCAAGACGGCGACGCCAAGCCGATGCCACCCCAGGGCTCATTAGAAGTTACCCAGTTGCCAGTGCCTGAGGTGGTTCTCGCCAGCCGAGCAAGGCCAGTAACCCCCTGATGTCGTGGGACAAGGCGGCCAGCCCCTGGGTGATCGACCAGAAACCATCGAGGCGCAACGCGTTCATGGACAGACTTCTCAGGGTGGCCATGATCAGAACGCCGTTGACCTCGCGGTAGCGGTGCGCGACTTCCTTGAGCTGCGTGTCGCGGGGCCAGT
>CAIZQU010000066.1 GCA_903935205.1 uncultured cyanobacterium
ACGATCAGCCCACTCTGCTCGAAACGCCATGAACGCACCTATCGCCACGCCCCCCCACCTGCCCGCCTCGACCCCCCCGCCCCCCGCCACGGCGACCGAAGTGATGGCCGCCCTGGAGCGGCTGCACCGCAAGACCGACGCCCTGATGACCATGATCCACCGCAAGCCCTTGCCATGACGCCCACCACCGCCGCCGACCAGATGCAGCAAGCCGCCGCCGAGCTGCAGCGCTGCCCGGAAACCGGCAACTGGCCATCAACGTGGAGATCCCCCAGCCAGAAGCGGATGCACCGGCCCGCCCTGGAGAAGGAGGTGCAGATCACCTGGCTGCTGTCCGAGGCCGAGGCCCGAGCGCTGCCCTGGGTGCGCGAGAGATTCTGGAGCAAACGCCCCAAGCGCTCCGACCTGATCGCCTACAGCTGCGACGCCAGGGGGAGGTGCATCCGGTGCTGGCTCAGCCGGCCCGAAGATCGGCACGCCTACGCCGAGCTGCTGCGCAAAGGCTGCGGAACCGCGCCGATCGAAGCGGTCCATCCCCCCACCATCGCCGTGGGCCAGCCAGCGCTGCCTGCTCACCCGTTCCTCGCCCCGCAGATGTACGCCAACATCGCCGCCAGCGAAGGCACGCCCGTAGAACTACCAGCAGCCAACATACAATCAACGCCGCAAAAATTGGCCGAGATTGAATCAGCATTCTGGGAGGGAATGAGGCCCCCACAGTGAAAGGTACTGTGCCCGCAAAAATGTATGCGCACCCCCGTGCCCCGATTAACCGTCAGAGCCAGAAAATGCTAGACTTAACGACATCTGAACGCATCCAGCAATGGAGTTAACCGCCAACCCGCTGCTGTTCGATTGGGCGCCGCCTGTGGCTGACCCTGGAGTAATCCAGGCGGCCACGATTAAGCGCCCGATCGCCCAGAGAAAGCGCCTGGAGCAAATGCGCCAGCAGGGCGCGGCCGAGGCCGTCGCCGACCTGGAGCGCGACGGATTCGAGCTGTTCGGGCTGACGCGAGGTCAGTTCAGCTTGGCTGATCTGCTGGTGGCGATCCTCGACAAGACCGGCCCGGCCGCGTTGAGCATCAGCACCTGGACTGCCGCCCATGCGGATGTGGAGCGGATGATGGCGCTGCTGGAGAGCGGAGCGATCACCGGATGCCGGTTCCTGGTGGATCAGACCCTGCCGCGCAGAACGCCGGCCCTGGCAGCGCAGATCCGAAAGCTGTTCGGGGATGATGCCATCCGCGTTACCAAGACTCACGCGAAGTTTGCGACGATCGTTAACAACGAGTGGCAGGTGGCGATCCGATCAAGCATGAATCTGAACCAGAATCCGCGCCTTGAATCCTTCCAGGTTGGCCACGATCCCGAGCTGTGCACCTTCCTCAATGCTGCCCTTGACGACATCTGGAGCCGACAGGATCGCCGCCTGCAGGATGCCAGCAGCACCGAGCAAACCGCCTGGTGGAACGATGAAGCCTGAAGCCGCCGGAGCAATCGAGAAGGCCGCGCCGCCGGCAACGGCGGCTGTGGTGGAGTGGCTGCTAACTGGAGCCAGTGAGCAGCAGGTAGCCGAGGCACTGGTGGTGAAGTACCCGGAGGCCGACGCCAAGAAGGTGATGGGGCAGGTTCAGCAGTACCTGCAGGGTGCCGGCCGACCCAATGCGGACGCGGTTCGGGGGTGGGCGCTGCTGTCGTATCGCCGGCTGTATCAGGAGATGCTCAGGGTGGGCGACTTCAACGGCTGCAGGCAGGTGGTAAAGGAGATCACGGCGCTGCTGCCATGACGTGGATCACGAGCGCCGAATTCAGCCGAAGGATGGGGTGCAGCCGCGCCAACGTCACCCAGGCGATCCGGAGCGCAAGGCTGCGCCCGGAGCATGTTCGGCGTGATGGCACGCGGGTGATGGTGAACACGGCCGCCATCCCCGACTGGCAGGCAACGACAAGCCGCCGTAGAGGCATCGCCGAGCCCATGCCAGCCGCCATGCCGGCAGGCCCCATCCCCGCACCACGCACCACGCCCATGCCTGCCGTGGAGTGCCCTGGACTGCCCCCACCGGCCTGGGGTGCCGGCGGTGAGGAGCAAAGCGCCATAGATGCCAGCCTGTCGCCCGAGGAGGTGAAGCAGCGCCTGGCCCAGCTGCCCGATGGGGCTGTGCCTGACCTGCTGCTGTCGCGGATGCGCCGTGAGCACGCCCTCGCCCAGATGGCGGAGATCGAGCTGGCTGCGATGGAGGAGAAGCTGGTGAGCGCGGCCGAGATGCGCCGCGTGCACTACGACGCCGGCCGCCTGGTGCGCGATGCCGTGCTCAGGGTGCCAACGCGGATCATGCCGGAGCTGGCCGCCGCCGCCGGGGGGCTGTCGCCGGATCAGCGGCAGAAGGTTGGCCTGCTGTTGGAGCGTCACCTGGTGGAAGCGCTGGAGTCCCTGGTGCAGAAGCAGATCGAGAGCGACGGCGCCGAGCAGGGATAAGGCCCTGCTGCTGAAGCTCAGCGACGTGCTCACCCCACTGGTGGCGGAGTTCCTCAGGATCGCAGCCATCCAGGACCAGAGCGCCATCCTCAACCCGCCCATGCTCCGCCCAGAGCTGGTGCAGCGCCTCCGGCTGTGCCCGGACATGCAGCGCCTCGCCGTCGGCAGTGGCCTGGTGCAGCTCGATCGCGTCGCTGCCGTCAGTGGGGCGAACGATCATCAGCGGGGGCTGGCCGGGGTGCTGGTGCTGGAGGGTGACCACCACCCCGAGGGTGGAGAGCCAGGAGTTGAAGCGTCGCCGGATGGTGGGGTCGGTGCGATCTGCCGCCATGAACGCCTCCACCCTTGCGGCGATCTGTGCCGCCATGGCGTCACCATCGGGCTGTGCATCGAGCTGCTGCAGCTGGAGCCGGGCAGCATCGAGCCGGTCAGAGGTGGCCCCTGCTGCTGCCTGTGCATCCTGCACAGCCTTGCCGAGCATGGTTGCGGTGTTGGCATCGAGCTGGCCTGTGGTGAGCAGGCGGGTGAGGGTGGCCTGTGCCGTGTCCGCCTGCTGCTGCTGCTGGCCCAGCTGCTGCTCCAGCGCGAGCAGCTGGTGCTCTGCTGCCTTGCGCTGCTGTGAATCCGTGGGGCGATGGAAGAACTGAGCCCAGCGCTGGTGCATGAACAGCTCCAGCAACTGGGTTTCGTCGTAGCGGTGGTTTTTGATCTGACAGCTGCCTTTCGCCTTCCCTTTGCAGACGAGATAGCGATGCCCGCGCCGTTCACTCATGAGGCTGTAGAGAGAACCGCAGGGGCAGCGGATGATGCCCTGCAGGAGATTGCGGCGCAGATCAGTGTGATGGGATCGGCGGCTGTGATAGTCGTTCCGCGTCGTCATGAGCTGCCTGCAGCGCTCAAACTCTGCTGCCGTGATCGCCGGGGGGAAAAAGCCCTGCTGCACCCTGGTGGGCACCCTCCGACGGCGCCCGTCCGGGAGGATCTCCAGTTCGTACCACTGGCGCTCTCCAATCAGGCGCCGATCGCGGAGAACCTGCCCGACGGCACCAGCAGCCCAGAGCCCGCCGCGAGCGTTGCGGTAGCCCTCAGCGTTGAGGATCGCGGCTGATCGGCTCTGCCCGTGCCCCTCCAGACAGAGATCCACGATCCGCCTGTAGAGGGGCCATCGGCCGTTGAGGGTGAAGGTCTGGCTCTGTTCGTCGAAATCGAGCCACTGGGGGCGGCAATGGGGCAGGAGAACCTCACCGGCAAAGGAGCGATCCACGATCCGATCAAACCCTGCCTTAACCCGTTGGCTGAGCTTGCGGCTGTAGTCGTGTGCCGCGTCGCGCCGCACCAGCAACTGGAGGCGCACCCCGATGTCGGAGTCATAGCGGGCACGATCGACCACCACGTCATCGCGAACGATCCCGAGCGCCAGGCCGAGATCCCAGAGCCGGTGCAGCAGCTGCTCTGAGTGGCTGGCTGCCTCGCGTGAGAAGCGGTCGAGATCCTCGACCACCAGCACCGAACCGGGGGCGATCTGGCCCTGTTCGGCGGCATTGATGAAGGAGCCCAGCGCCCCCCGGCTGCGGTGGCGGCCGTGGTAGGCGGACAGGCCGCGATCCACCAGCGGATCCGGGTTTGGGATGAGGCCATGCCGCCGGCAGAACGGCAGGAAGGCATCGGCCTGGCGATCAAGCCCTGAACGATCGGCCTGTGCCTGGGTCGGGTCGCTGACCCGGAGGTAACTGAAGGCGATCCGCTGCTGTGGCACTGGAGGGGAGCGGCTGCGGAGACCGTATCTCAGTACGGCATGAACCGCCACCCCTCGACATACGCGACCTTCCCGCGCCCCTGCTCGCGCTGGCGGACGTTGGCCCGATCGAGGGGTGCGGCGAGGGCAGCCAGTTGCTCGGGGGAGAAGCCGGCAGGAGGAGCCTGAGGGGCTTCCGGCGCTGAGGCTGGTGCGGGCCCTGGTGCTGGAGCCTCCTCGGTGCGATCAGCGGAGCGGATCAGCTCCAGCGCCGATGGCGGCCTCTGGGCGGGACGTGGAGCAGCGGGCCGGCTGGTGGTGCTGGCCCCGTTGGTGGAAGGAGCGGCGACGGTCATGGCGATGGGAAGCGATGGATGTGGGGAGGAAGGGAAGGGGGCCCCGGCGGCCAAGCCGGAACCCCAGTTGCGTGGTGGCTCTGCCCCGTTCAGCAGATGCGCCAGGAGCGGCGGGAGCTCAGCTGGGCGCCGGGGATGAGGTGGCCGGCCTTGAGGGCTTCTTTGATGGCGGCCTTGTCTGGCTTGCTGGTGGTGGAGAAGCTCAGCCACTGGGGATCGAGGGCGTCCTCGTCGTCGATCTCGACGGCCTGGGACTTGCGGGAGCTGAGCTCGTGATTCGGGAAGGAGAACCGGGTGGCGGTGGGCTGAAGCTGGGTAAGCACCAGGACAAGGGAGTCCTCAAGGGCATCGGCCCGGGAGGCATCAGAGCGGGACAGCTCGGTGAGCCGCTTGGCCTGCTGCTGGCGGTAGGCGGCCTGGCCGCGCAGGTGCTCGATTACCCAGCAGGTGGCATCGGCCTTGGCGGCGAGGGCCTGCTTGTTGCCCTCTTCCGCGAGCAGGGCAGCCTCCAGCTCGGCGAGGGCTTGGGCCCGGCTGTCGTCGTCGTCGGATTCCAGCTGCTCGGCGAGCTGGCCGATGGCGGTGGTGAGCTCCTGGGCCTCGATGCCCAGCTGCCAGAGGGA
>CAIZQU010000067.1 GCA_903935205.1 uncultured cyanobacterium
GCCGCTGGCGATCAGGCGGCCATCGGGGCTGAACGCCACTGAGCTGACCCAACTCTCATGGCCCTTGAGGGGGGCGCCGATCGCCGCGCCGCTCTTCGCATCCCACAGACGCACCGTTCCATCCCCAGAGCCGCTGGCGATCAGGCGGCCATCGGGGCTGAACGCCACCGACAACACCCAACCCTCATGGCCCTTGAGGGGGGCGCCGATCGCCGCGCCGCTCTTCGCATCCCACAGACGCACCGTTCGATCATCGGAGCCGCTGGCGATCAGGCGGCCATCGGGGCTGTAGGCCACAGCCGTCACCTCTTCGCCATGGCCCAGGAGCCGGTTGGTTTCCTGGCTGCCCAGCCAGGCCTGCTGCAGGACCGACGCACTGGCGGCCCACACCGCCGGAATGCCCTGGCTGCGGCTCCAGGCATCAAGCGCCCACACCAGGGCCGGGGCCGCTTCAGAGCTGGGCAGCAGGCTCAGGGCCTGGGCCACCTGGGCGCGCAGGCTGGCCAGGGCGGTCTGGGCGCGGGCGATCAGGGTCTGCTGTTCGGCGCGGCCCTGCTGCCGGCGGGCCGCCACCGCCTGCCGCTCGGCCCGCTGGCGTTGCTGCTCGGCGGTGGTGAGGGCCAGGCGTTCCTGCTGCTGGGATTGGCGCAACTGCAGCAGGGCGCGCTGGGTGTCGCGTTCGCGGGCCAGCGCTTTGGTTTCGCTGCTCCTGGCCCGGGCTTCCGCCTGCAGAGCCCGCCGCGCCGCCCGCGTCGCCCGATCTTCCTGCACCAAGGCCCGGCGCTGCGCTGATTCAGCGCGATCGGTCTGCCTGCGGGCCTCCAGCGTCTGCCGCCGCGCCTCCAGCGCCAGGGCCGTCATCACCGCCGCCAGCAGCACCGCCGACACCGACACCGGCACGGCCCACTTCAACACCGGCCCGTAGCGCTTCCAGAAATCCTCGGGGTTGTGCTCTTCAATCCAGGCGGCGTTGAACACCTCGCGGTAGAGGCGATTGCGCACCAGCAGCTGGCGGCCATCGCGGCGCACCACGCCGGAGAGCTTGAGGTGGGCATGCACCAGGTTTTGCTCTTCGTCGGCCACGGGTTGCTTGCCCTGCCAGATGCTGCGGTAGGTGCGCAGCAGCTCGGCGCCATAGCCCTGGGGCGCCCGTTTGCTGAGCATGTCGCGCACGAATTGCAGGTTGTTGTCCTGCTCGCTCCGCTCGCCGCAGAAGGTGCGCGCCACCGCCTGATCCACCGCCGCTTCGCTCCACTGGGCCGGTGGGTCGGTCGCCAGCACACTGCAGAGGCGCTGGCTCAGATAGGGGTGGCCGCCCGTCCAGCCGAGGATCCAGCCCAGGGCACGCTCGGCCTGATCCGGCGGCAGGGGCAGACCCGCCGCCAGGGGGGCGGCCTCGGCGGCCGTGAAATCGCGCAGGTCGACACGCTCGCCGATGTTGAACGGAGTGCGTTTCGGATCGCGGATCAGATCGGCGGGGGTGGCCACGCCGATCAACACGAACGACAAGCGCCGCAGGGCCGGATTCTGGGCACGGGCAACATAGAAGTAGCGGATCGCCGCGAAGAAGTCGTCGGTGAACTCCAGGCTCAAGGTGGTGTCGATCTCATCAACAAAGATCACGATCGATTCGCTCACCTCCGCCAGCACCACCTCCTCAAAGAAGCGCGTCAATCGCAGGGTCAGGCCCGTTTGCGCCTCCTGTTGCCACCAGGTGCGGGCATGGCTGGTCAGCTCCAGCTGCTCGGCCACCACCTCCAGCACATCGCCATACCAGGTTTCGGGATCGATGTGGGTGCCGATCTGGGTGAGATCCACCGTCACCGCCCGGAATCCCTCCGCCAGCAGCTCTTCAGCGGTGCGGAACATCAGGCTCGATTTGCCCAGCTGGCGCGGGGTGAGCACATAGGCAAACCGCGACTGCCGGCATAGCGCCAGCAGCTGTTGATCCGCCGGCCGGCGCAGGTAGAGCCCCCCCTCCTGGGCCTGAACGGTGCCGCCGGTGGTGTAGATGCACTCAGCCATCGAGGTGCTCACCGAAATAGGTGGCGTAGAGCGGGCAGCGGGGCCGCAGGGCCGCGTTCTGCTGGCGGACCAGGCCGGCGGCGATCAGCAGGCGGCTGGTCTTTTCGTCGTCGCAGCGGTTGCTGCGGATCACCTGGCGCAGGCCGGCCCGCAGCGCCGGGTGGTCGACGATGCGGAACAGGTGATAACGGAGATGATCCCCAAAGGGGCCGTAATCGCTGGCGGCCTGCTCCAGCACCTCCTTGGCCGTGCGCTGGCCGCCAGCGATCAGATACAACGCTCGCCGCACCAGGTAGGGGTGGCCATGCAGCAGCTCCATCAGCTGGGCCAACGGGCCCGGAGCCAGGGGCGCACCGTGGCGTTGGTTGAGATCCGCCACCTGCTCAGCACTGAAATCATGCAGCTCGATCACCTCGCCCACATTGAACGGCGACTGGTTGAGATTGGCGATCAGGTGGTAGGGCTCGGTGGCGGTGACCAGGGCCAGATCCAGCTGCTTCCACGGCCGCAGCAGCGGCAGGGGAGAAGCGCGGTTGTTGTGCCAGCCGCGCAGCATCGAGAAGAAATCGGAGCGGTAGCTGGCCTCAAACAGGCGGTCCACCTCATCCATCGCCAGCAGCAGCGGCCGGTTCAACGGCTTGAGCACCTGGTTCTGCAGATAGCGACTGGCCAGCTGGTTGTTGCCGCCGCCGCCGGCCCAGGCCTCGGCGGTGCCATCGGCCAGCTCCAGCGCGTCGGCGATCATCTGGCAGAACTGGGGATAGAAGCGGTCGGCCTTAGCGAGAACCTCCTGATCAAATTGCTGGAAATCGAGATACACCACCTGGCGATCCCTTTCCTGGGCCCGCTGCATCACCCGCATCAGCAGCGAGCTCTTGCCCATCTGCCGCGGTCCCTTGATCGTGATCGTCACCCCCTGGCGCTCCAGGGCCCGCCGCACCACCCCATCGCCCTCGCGCTCGATGTAGAAGCGCGATTCGGCCGCCATCGTGCCCTCGGCCGGCTCCAGGCTGGCCAGCGGCGCCGCCGGCGCGGGGATCGGGATGGCGGCGGCAGCCGCTGGATCGGCGGGCTGCCCAGGCGCTGGATCCGGCCCTGGCCCTGGATCCGACCCCGGCGGGCCGATGGCGTCGACGCCGAGCGCCAGCTCCTCGCCGGCCATCGCCCGCTCCAGCTCCGCCAGCAGCCGCGGCGTGTCCTCAGGGCTGCGCCACAGGGCCCACTGCAGCGGGTTGAGGTAGGCGCTGAGGGGGTAGGGCAGGGGCTGCGGTTCGGCCAGCCAGACCGGCAGGATCCGCGGCCGGCCCTGTTGTCGATGCAATCGCTGGGCCGTCTGCACCTCACCCACCACCATCTCGCTGCCCAGCGATGCCGCCGAGAGCAACAGCAGCAGAACATCCGCTCGCTTCAGCTCGGCATCGATCCGCTCGGCCCAGGGGGTGCCCACGGCCATGGTCTGATCGATGAACACCGAATGGCTGGCGCTCAGGCGTTGATGCAACTCCAGGGCGAGGGGTTCATCGGGGCTGAGGCCACGCTTGTAGCTGATGAAGATCCGCATGGCCTCAATCGATCGCGGTGCTGCGGCTGGCCACCATCGGCGTGGGGCTGGCCGCCAGGCTGGGGTCACCAGGCTGTGGGCGGCCAGCCGATGGGCGGCCAGGCTGCGGGCGGCCCGAGCGGCGGCGGCCGGTCCCGAACCAGCGCCCTGCGCCCTGCCGCCAGCGGATCCGGTGCCTCACGCTGCAGTCCCCGACCTGGCCGGACGGTAGCGACCCCGGGCAGACCCACCCAGCCCAGCGCGAACCAGGCCCCGGAGTCCCACCGACCTGCGCCGGACCCGCCCGCCGGCCCCGCCTCACCGCCCGCGACCGTCGTGCGGGTGAACCGGTGAGGGCCGAGAGCCCCGCCAGCCGCATGGAGACGGCGGAAGCGATCGCGCGACGCAACGGAGCGATGGGGCGGTGCCGGGCGATGGGATCGCCGCTCCGTTCCGGCCGGAGCTCCGGGGGTGCTGGAGGCCGTGCCGCCCTGGGGGCCGCTGGGGTCAGGGCGAAGGAAGCGCCAAGCATCAGCGTCCCTTCTGCACCGCCCGCCCCAGCAGCGTGCTGATCAACTGGAGGCGGGTCTTGACGTTGTACTTGGCGCGGATGCTCTTGCCGTAATCCTTGACGGTATGGATGGAGATCGACAGGGCATCGGCGATCGCGACATCCGAAAAGCCCTTGAGCAGCAGCACCAGAATCTCCTCCTCGCGGGGTGTGAGCGCTTGGGGGGATTCCACAATCATGTCCGGGCTCCGCATGCGGGCGCGGGCCCGACTGGAGATGTACTGGCGGCTGTTGGCGGCCGCCAGCAACGACTGCATCACCTCCATCTCAGGCTGCATGAAATCCTCCTCACAGACCACAGCCATGGCGCCGCTTTCGAGGGCGCGGCTCCCCTCCGTTGCCTCGCCGGTGAGCACCATCAGAATCCGCAGATCAGGCACGGCCTGGAGGGATCGTTTGCAGAGGGCAAAGCCGTCGCCGACGGCCAGTTGATCACTGCAGATCAGCAGGCCCGGGCGGTTCTCGCGCACGCGAAAGAAGGCCTCCTCCTCCGTGGTGGCGATGCCCTTGATCGCCTTCCGCTGGACGATCGAGCGGACGATGGCCATGATCCCCAGATGACTTTTCATGGCGATCACAAAGCTCAGACGCATACCGCTGGAGACAATCCAGCTGGCTAACATTCGTGTCTTCGGGTCGAGCTGATCGAGGCGATCGGTGAAATCCAAGCGGGCATCAGGTCGCGACCAGATGGACGGTTGATCGCTGGGCGATATCTTAACAGATTCAGTCCACAGATTCTGTCCACAGATTCCGTCGATTGGCTGGGCCATTCAGCCAGCAGGCCTACGGATCGCGAAACCATGGCGGACGCTGACGGAGAAGGCGCCAGCAGGGATAGGCAGCACGGATGGGCAGCAGGAATAGCCAGCCAGCAACAGCACCTGCAGCACCACAAGCACGCTGGCGAGGCAGGCCGCGGTTGTGGCGATAAGCCCCAGGCTCGGCGCTGGGCGGATGGAGCGTGTCGAACGCGACCAACCGCTGCCGGGCCGTGCTGGCTGGCGGGGCTGTGGCTGGAGGGCTGTGAGCAGGATCAACGGCCCCGGTGACGGCAATCCCGGCGCCATCCGGCGAGGGCGGAGAGGCTGAGGGCATCGGCAGGGACATCCCCCGCCGAGCCCCCAACGGGCCCCTTCACCCCCCACCACCATGACCAGAACGCTCATCGCCGTGCTCGGCAGCCTCGCCCTGATTCCCGGCGCCATCGGCGCCAGGGCCCTGGCCCAGCAGACCCCCTTGACCAACCCCGCCTGGAACGGACAGGGCACCCGGGGCGTGGCCCTGGTGACCGGCCGCGTCAGCCAGGGTGTTGATGTCCACGTCGGCCGGGTGACCCCAGGCATGCCGGGTCTGCCGCATCCGGTGGAGCGGCTGCCGGTGATCAACCCGGGCCTGAGCACCGCGCCGAAGCCGTTCTGAATCGCTCACCGAGCCGCGGGGCCGCCATCCCGCCGGCGCTGACCGCACCGGCGAGGCCTGCTTAGATGCCCCTCATCACCCCCTTGCCGCGACGGCCCCATGGCGCCAGTCGACAGCTCCCCGGCCGCAGCTGCGGCGACGGGCCCGGGAGCCACCCCAGCGATGGCGCCCCCCACGCCAGCCGCCACCACCGCGCCCCCCGCCCCCTGGAGCGCCGCCGACAGCGCCGCCCTGTATGGCATCGACCGCTGGGGCGATCCCTACTTCACCGTCAGCGAACGGGGCCATGTGATCGTCCAGCCCAAGGGCGAGCGGGGCGGGGCGCTGGATCTGGTGGAGCTGGTGGAGGAGCTGCAGGGCCGCAATCTCAGCCTGCCGCTGCTGATCCGCTTCGACGACATCCTGGAGGATCGGCTGGAGCGGCTCCATGCCGCCTTTGAACGGGCGATCGCCCAGTACGGCTACCGCGGCCGGTATCAGGGTGTGTTCCCGGTGAAGTGCAACCAGCAGCGCCATGTGGTGGAGCAGCTGGTGGAGAGCGGCCGCCGCTGGCACTTCGGCCTGGAGGCCGGCAGCAAGGCCGAGCTGCTGATCGCCCTCTCCCTGCTCGACGACCCCGAGGCCCTGCTGATCTGCAACGGCTACAAGGATCGCCGCTACATCGAAACCGCGATCCTGGCCCGCCGCCTCGGCCGCCAGCCGGTGGTGGTGATCGAGCAGGCCGATGAGGTGGAAAGGATCATCGCCGCCAGCGCCGAACTGGGAGCCGCGCCGTTCATCGGCATCCGCGCCAAGCTCGCCAGCCGCAGCACCGGCCGCTGGGGCAGCTCGGTGGGGGAGGGGGCGAAGTTCGGCCTGACCATCCCCGATCTGGTCGCCACCGTGGAGGCCCTGCGAAACGCCGGGCTGCTCGCCGATCTGCGGCTGCTGCACTTCCACATCGGCAGCCAGATCAACGACATCGCCGTGCTCAAGGACGCCCTGCAGGAGGCGGGCCAGCTCTATGTGGAGCTCACCCGCCTCGGGGCACCGATGGGCTTCCTCGATGTGGGCGGCGGCCTGGGGGTCGATTACGACGGCAGCCGCACCGCCAGCGCCGCCTCCACCAACTACTCCCTGCAGAACTACGCCAACGACGTGGTCGCCACCGTGCGCGAGTGCTGCGATCCCCATGGCGTCACGCCACCGACTCTGGTGAGCGAGAGCGGTCGCGCCATCGCCAGCCACTTCTCGGTGCTGGTGTTCGACGTGCTCGGCGCCAGCCGGCCGCCCCTGGCGGTGCCGGAAGCCCTGGCGGAGGAGCCGCTGATCGTGCGCAACCTGCGCGACACCCTCGCCGGCCTGAGCGAGCAGGGTCCGCTGCCGCCGGAACGGCTGCAGGAGGGTTGGAACGATGCCCTCAAGTTCCGCGCCGATGCCCTGGCGGCCTTCCGGCTCGGCTACATGAGCCTGCCGGAGCGGGCGATGGCCGAGCAGCTCACCTCCGCCTGCAGCGCCGCCATCGCCCGCCAGCTGGCGGCCCTGCCCGCCGGCAGCGCCATCCCCGAGGAGCTGCTGCGGCTGCAGGCCTCCCAGTCCGGCACCTACTACGCCAATCTCTCGGTGTTCCGCTCGGCGCCCGACACCTGGGCGATCGACCAGCTGTTTCCGGTGCTGCCCCTGCATCGCCTCGAGCAGCGGCCCACAAGGCTGGGCACCCTGGCGGACCTGACCTGCGATTCCGATGGCAAGCTGGCCCGCTTCATCGATCGCGGCCACAGCAAGGCCCTGCTCGAACTGCACCCCCTCGAACCCGGCCAGCCGTACTGGATCGGCCTGTTTCTTGGCGGCGCCTACCAGGAGGTGATGGGCAACCTGCACAACCTGTTCGGCAGCACCAATGCCGTGCACATCCGTCTCAGCGGCGGCGGGCGCTACAGCATCGATCACGTGGTGCGGGGCGACACCAATGCCGAGGTGCTGCAGGCGATGGAGCACGACCCGGTGGCACTGCTGGAGCGGCTGCGGGTGGCCAGCGAGGCGGCGATCAGCCGCGGAGACCTGGCGATCCGCGATGCCCGCCGGCTGATGGACCACCTGGAGGGCAGCCTGCGCCAGACCACCTATCTGCAGCCCTGAGGCTCACCCCAGGCCCGCCGAGGCGATCGCCAAGCTGGCCGAGGGTTGGGGCGCCAGCGCCGAATCGCCAGAGATCCCCCAGAAGCGGAGCACCCCGTCGATCTGCCGCTGCCAGTCGCCGGGGCCGAAGCTGCGGCGCCCGCCGTGACCAGGCAGAAGCCAGCGCACATCGAGATCGCGGAGCCTGGCCACCGACTCCAGCTGACGCTCCCAGTCGTGCCAGCAATAGGTGCGGGAGGCCACCAGGGCGCCCGGAGGCCCGTCGGGACCGGCGCTGGCCGTCGCGCTCCACCAGAGATGGTCGCCACTGAAGAGGATCTGGCCGCCGAGCAGGGCCACCAGGGAGCCGGCGGTGTGGCCGGGGGTGGGGATGAGGCGCAGGTCGGGATCGAGATCGAGGCTCTCCAGTCCCTGCAGCCGCTGCTCCACCCCGGGGGCGGCGTCAGCGTCGGCGGCGTGGATCCAGCGGGGGCAGCCGAAGTGTGCAGCCCAGCGGTCGTGATCGGCCACGTCATCGCGGTGGCTGAGCACGATCGCCACCAGGCCGCCGAGGGCCTCGATCTGACGGGCCAGGGGTGCATTGAAGCGCGGACTGTCGATCAGCACGTTCCCCGCAGGCCGCACGATCAGATAACTGCTGGCGCCGAAGCTGCGCCGCGAGGCCCAGCCGCAGTAGTAGACAGCACCGGCCGGATGACGGCAGAGCAGCGCTGGGAAACCATCAACGGGCGTGCGCCGAATCAGCGCGGCGGGCGCCTCGATCGCCGCCACCGGACAGGCCCGCAAGGCCAGCAGGGCCCGCAGGGTTTCCCCTTCCCCCTCGGGCTGCCGGTAGACATGGGCCGCATCGCCGGAGGGCGCCGGCGCGAAGTGCTGCGGATCCCATTGCCAGCAGGTGCCGCAATCGATGCAGCGGTTGTTGACGGAGAAGGTCATGGAGCGCGCCGCGATGCTGCCATCCTGGCGGCGCCGAATTCTGCGGGGAAGGAGGTGAGGGTATGGAGGTGAGGGAATGGGTCATGGCTGCGGCGGGGGGGCAGCTGCGGGGGCTGGCCAGTGGGGTGGGCGAGATTGGCGTGGCCCAAGGCACGGTTGTCGATGTAGGCCGCACCAAGGGCGAGAGGTTGATGGCTGACTGCTGCCAGAGCCTTTCGCCTGAGCAGGTCCGGTCAGCCTTGACGTCTGGTGGCACTCATGACACATCCTTCCTCTATGGCCAGGTGATGGCCTGCGGCTTGAAGGGGCGACGAGTCAGGCCAAATTGCTGCGCGCTGCATCGACAAGCTTTGCTCGGCAGCCAGAATCAGATTAAGCCAACAATGACAATGCCTCGCGATCATCCTTTCGATCTCCTTGTCGCTGCTTGCGTTTCCGCTTGAGGCGAGAGTTCACCAACCACATAGAAATGCCCGATTGAAATGAATGCCACTGGCACAATGACAACTGGAACAGAGGTATTCACCTATCGATTCGATTCGGAGTCAATCCCAATGGGGTCCGTGATTACCGGCGAAATGAAGACCGACAATCTTGCGGCTGCATTATCAGGAGATGAACCTCGTTTTAATAGCCTCGGCTGGGAAGCGAAGTTCTACAAGCTGAGTCTCAAGTCTCATGTCCACAACATTCGACCAGATGCTGGCAACGCTACTGATGGAAGCCTTGCGCTTTCCGGAACAGGCCAATGCTCTACCCAGTGATGACCAGGTTGATTGGTTCTGCTCAGTTGAGCCCTGAAGTGTTGGGGCATATCGGGGCGTATCTCCTCAGCCTCTCCCAAGCCAAGTTCGACTCTATGGCTTGCTGGAAACCCGAACAAGCCCCTAGACATGGACTGGCCGCCGGCGAGCCTGTATCGCTGGCGATAGCGTCTTGCCTGCCACTCAGGGCAGCGTTCGGTCCGAACCAGCCCGCAGACCGCTCTGGTGTCCTGGAACAGCGGGATCCTCCAGCTGAGGATTGGGATCGGGATCCGCTCCGGGCACTGGCGGCGCTCCAAGCGAAGCTGGGGGCGGCCTGAGCTGACCATGGCCTGCTTCCGCCTTGTTGTAGCAGGCCTATGCATTTTTTGCATACTTGCCCTGCAGGGTTTTCCTGCAGGCTTTTGCTGGTGTAGCCCTGACACAAGGCTCGACAGCTGAGGTGACGATGCGTTGGGGCAGCGTCAGCCATCCCACGCATCTCCTTCCCTATCGCAGCGGAGAAAGCCAGGGTCACCTACCCTTGCGCCGGACAACTTCCATGCTCTGAGTTCACGCATTCCTTCATGACCCCGTCGCTCCTCGATCCCCTGCTGCACCACTGGCGCCAACTGCTCAGTCAATGGGCCCGGGATGGCAGCCTGAGCCGGGCCGCACAGGCGGCGCTGCAGCTGCCGGGGGGATCGGCGCAGCTGGAGGATCTGCTGGAGCATTGGGGCGCCGGAGATTTCAGCGGCTTACCGCCGGTGCACGTGCTGCCCGCCAGCGCCATGGCCGCTGCGAGGGGCGCCTATGCGATCAGCAATGGCACGATCTATCTCAACGGCGATTGGCTGCGCAGCGCCCCGCGTGAACAGGCGCTGGCGGTGCTCAGCGAGGAGCTGGGCCACCATCTCGATGCGCTGCTCAATGCCAGCGACACGCCGGGGGATGAAGGGGAGCTGTTGGCGCTGTTGCTCCATGGCGACGGCTCCAGCGGCGAGGAGCAGCAGCAGGCATTGCTGTTGGAGGACGACCGGGGATTCGTGAGGGCAGGGGAGCAGGAGCTGGTGGTGGAGCAGGCGGGCAGGGTGGTGAGTACGCCGATTGCGGTGGCATCACCGGGGCGGACCAGAGGGGAATGGATGAATCCTTGGGCGTTCGCGGCGCTGAAGGCTGATGGCTCCGTCGTCACCTGGGGCGACGGCCAATCGGGCGGTGATAGCAGCGCTGTAGCCAGCCAGCTCAGCTCTGGTGTCAGCCAGATCTTCTCCGCCGGTTATGCCTTTGCAGCGCTGAAGGCTGATGGCTCC
>CAIZQU010000068.1 GCA_903935205.1 uncultured cyanobacterium
AGGAGTTCGAGATTGCGGCCGGCGGTGAGGGCGACGACGCGGAAGCGATCGGGAAACTCCTCAACGATCTGCAGGGTCTGGGTGCCGATCGAACCGGTGGAACCCAGCACGCTGAGGGCTTTCACGGGCGGGTCGCGGCGGGAGGCGGCCAGTCTCCCATCGGAGCGTCGGGTCGGTGGGGCTCGGCAAGATGGGCTCAGTGGTTCCTGCGCCAGCCATCGCCATGCTCCGGCTGATTCATGCCGACCCGTGGCTGCTGGTAGTGGAGAAGCCGGCCGGCCTGCTGAGTCAGCCTGGGCTGGGCCCCGCCCAGGCCGATTCCCTGATCAGCCGTGCCCAGCGCTACTGGCCCGAGGCGCGGCTGGTGCATCGGCTCGATCGCGACACCTCCGGCCTGATCCTGCTGGCCCGTGACGCTGACACCCACCGACGCCTGAGCGCTGCCTTCGCTGAGCGCCGCGTGCGCAAGACCTATCTGGCCCGGGTGCATGGGGTGCCCGTGGCCCCGGGAGGCCTGATCGATCAGCCGATCGCTCGCATCACCACCCGCCCCCCCCGCTATGGGGTGGTGCCCGAAGGCCAAGGCGGTCGACGCTCCCTGACCCGCTGGCGACGGCTGGCGGATCCGGCCGCCCAGCCCGCATCCCCGCTTCCTCCCACCTGCCCCCTGCTGTTGCAACCCCTCACCGGGCGCTCCCATCAGCTGCGGGTGCACATGGCCTGGCTGGGTCATCCGCTGCTCGGCGATCCCCTCTACGCGGCGCCGCAAGGGGGAGCGCTGGCGATGGAGCCAGGCCTGCAGCTCCTGGCCGCGGGCCTGCGACTGCAGCATCCGGTGACGGGAGAGCCGCTGCGCTTTCGCAGGCTGAACGCCGCTCCGGGGTGCGGATCCCTTTAACTGTGGGGGCCCTGGATCGTGCCGTGATGGCTGCCCTGCCCAGCTTCCTGCAGCGCTGGAACTTCATCGAACGGGCCCGACTGGAGCGGGAACTCTGGGACGCCTTTGAGCGCGGCGAGGACATCGATGCCCTGGTCGCCTCGATGGACCGGGGCGACGGAGCAGGCCAGGGAGCCGGGAGCCTGCGTCGGGAGGTGTGGCAGCAGACGTTGGTGCGCATCCGTCGCATTGAGGCAGGGATGAAGCAAGCCCAACCCCCTGCTGGCGATCAGGATCGTTAAGGGGTTGCTTCGCTGTGGCGGGAGGGATCAAAACTCACAGCAGCCTGAAGACTGCCGCCATTAGCGATAGTTATACCGCCAGGCTTATCGTAGAGCTCCACATTAAAATTGCCGATCAACTGCTGGCGGATATCATCAGCCAGATCATAGTTCTTATCGGCTTTGGCTTGAGATCGACGCCGCAGCAGCTCGTAGACAGTCGCCGCGATCTGCTGCTGCTGCGCCTCGTCACCGCTCTCACTGGTCGCCGCGGCCCCGCCCGGGGCTGCGCCGCGATCCGTTCCGGACTCCGCTCCTGGACCCTTCAATCCCGCAGCGGCGCCGAGGCTCAACCCCAGAACCTGCTCGCTGAGTTCAACGAAGAGTTGCCAACGCTGTTGCAGCTCGGCATCTTGGGAGCCTTCGATGTTTTCGCCACTGCGCAATCGCCCGGCCAAACCGCGCAGGGGTCTGGCCAGATCAAACAGCTCTGCCAGGGCAGCCGAGGTGTTGAGGTCATCATCCATGGCAGCGATGAAGCGCGAACGCTGGACCGCCAGCTCCGCCGACAGTGGCGCTGGGCCGTCAGCCGCGGAGGCCGAGGCCCGGACCCAGCCCAGCCGTTCCCCCACCTCCAGCGCGGCCCGCAGTCGCTCCCAGCCGGCCGCCGCGGCCTGCAGGCCATCGGCGGTGAAATCGAGGGGCTTGCGGTAGTGGGCCTGGAGCACGAACAGCCGCAGGGTCATCGGGCTGATGCCCGAATCGAGCAGGGCGCGAATGGTGGTGAAGTTGCCGAGGGACTTGCTCATCTTCTCCCCCTCCACATTGACCATGCCGTTGTGCAACCAGTAGCGGGCCAGGGGCTGGCCCGTGGCCGCCTCCGACTGGGCGATCTCGTTTTCGTGGTGGGGAAAGATCAGATCGGCTCCGCCCAGGTGGATATCGATCGTGTCGCCAAGCTCCTCGCGCACCATCGCCGAGCATTCGATATGCCAACCGGGCCGGCCCGGCCCCCAGGGCGAGGCAAAGCTGGGTTCGCCGGGTTTGGCGGCTTTCCAGAGGGCGAAATCAAAGGGGTGTCGCTTGCGCGCCTCCTCCTGATCGCTGACGCGGCCGGCTGCATTTTCCTGCTGCTCAGCGAGGTCTCGGCCGGAGAGTTTGCCGTAGCCGGCATGCTTCAGCACCGCGAAGTAGACGTCGCCATCGGCGCTGTAGGCGGCGCCGCGGGCCTCCAGCTCGCCGATCAGGGCCCGGATCGCCTCCAGGCTGCCGGTGGCCCTGGGCATGCGATCGGCGGGCAGGATGTTGAGGCAGGCCATATCGGCGACGAAGGCCGCGATGTTGCGCTCGCTCACCGCCGCCATCGTGCTCCCCTCAGCGGCGGCGCGGGCGAGGATCTTGTCGTCGATATCGGTGTAGTTCTGCACGAACGTCACCTGATACCCCCGCCAGATCAGGTAGCGGCGCAGCACGTCCCAGGCGATGTAGCTGCGGGCGTGGCCCAGGTGGCAGAGGTCGTAAACCGTGACCCCGCAGCAGTAGATCGAAACCTTCCCCTCCTGCAACGGCACGAAGGAGCCCTTGGTGCGGGTGAGGGTGTTGGTGAGCCGCAGGGTCAAGCGCAGATCGGGCCGGGGGCCTTGGGCAGACGGATCGCCAGCACCGTAAGGCTTGAGGTGCGGCTCCGGCTGCGGCCTCGGCGGCACTGGCGGCACTGGCGGCGCGTGCCCAGTGACTGGAGGCCCCACCGAGGCGCCTGGGCCGCCCTGGGACGGTGTCTGGGGGTTGGGATCAGCCCTGACCGATCCGCTCGCCGCCATAGCCGGCCCGTTGCCGCACCGCCTGGCACCAGTCGCGGTTGGCGAGATACCAGTCGACGGTGGCGGCCAGACCCTGCTCGAAGTCGTGGCGCGGCTGCCAGCCCAGCTCGGTGCTGATCCGGGTCGGATCGATGGCGTAGCGGCGATCGTGGCCGGGCCTGTCCCGCACCGGTGTGATCAGGGTGCTGTGGGGGGTGCTGCGGCTCAGCCTCTGGTCGAGCAGGGTACAAATCGCTTCCACCACCTGCTTGTTGGTGCGCTCCCCGTGGCCGCCGACGCAATAGCTGCGTCCCAGCTCACCCTGGGTGGCGGCCAGCAGCAGGGCGTCGACGTGGTCCTCGACGTAGAGCCAGTCGCGCACGTTGGCGCCATCGCCGTAGAGGGGGATCGGCTCCCCGGCCGCGGCCTTGAGAATCACCACCGGGATCAGCTTTTCCGGGAACTGCCAGGGGCCGTAGTTGTTGGAGCAGTTGGTCAGCACCACCGGCAGGCCGTAGGTGTGGTGCCAGGCGCTCACCAGGTGGTCGCTGGCCGCCTTGCTGGCTGAATAGGGGCTGCGGGGGTCGTAGGGGGTGGTTTCCGAGAACCGGCCCGTTGCACCCAGGGAGCCGAAGACCTCATCGGTGCTGATGTGGTGCAGGCGGAACGCCCCGCGGCGCTCCTCGCTGAGGCCCTCCCAATGGGCCCGCACCGCCTGAAGCAACTGGAAGGTACCGGCGACGTTGCTCTCGATGAAGGCGCCGGGGCCATCGATCGAACGGTCCACATGGCTTTCGGCCGCCAGGTGCAGCACCAGATCAGGATCAGCGGCTCGCACCGCCGCCGCCGTGGCCTCGCCATCGGCCAGATCGACCTGCAACAGCCGATGCCGCTCCGCGGCATCGGGACCCAGACGCTCGAGCAGCGTCTCGATGCCCCGCAGATCGCTGGCGTAGCCCATCTTGTCGAGGTTGAACACGGTGGCCGTGCTCCCTTCGAGCAGGCGGCGAACCACGGCCCCGCCGATGAAACCGCCGCCACCGGTGATCAGCAGGCGTTTCCGGCCGGCCAGCAGTCCCTCCAGGCGGGCATCCGGCAGGGGGTTGGAGGAGGTCGCGGCAGACATCGGTGCAGGGAGGAGGGTGGGAATCCTTGGGCAGGGAAGCTGAATCGGGTCCTGGATGTGGTGAACCCGGAGCAAGGCGCTGGGCGCCGCCGACGTTCAGGCCGGCGACCGGGTGGCGGCCACCTGCCGCAGCACTTCGGCCAGGGCGGTGCGCCAGTGGCAGGCCGGCAGATCGAGGCTGCGTCGGCTGGCCTCACAGGCCAGCAGGGAGTAGGAGGGCCGGCGGGCCGGGGTCGGATAGTCGGCGGTGGTGATCGGTCGCATCGCCGCCGCCTGCTGCAGCAGGCCCTGACTCACCCCCAGCTCACCGATCGCCATGGCGAAGTCGTACCAGCTGGCGGCGCCGGCATCGCTCCAGTGCAGGATCCTTGGGGTGCTGTCCGGTGCGGCGAGGGCGCGCCAGCAGGCCTGAGCCAGGGTATGGGTGGCGGTGGGGCAGCCCACCTGATCGGCGACCACCGCCAGCTCTTCGCCGGCTTCGGCCCGTCGGGCATGGAGCGCCAGCATCGTGAGGCAGAAGTTGCGGCCCACCGGTCCGTAGACCCAGCTGGTGCGCAGCACCCGGGTACCTGGCAGGGCCAGGGCGGCCCGTTCGCCCTCGGCCTTGGAGGCGCCATAGACCCCGAGCGGGTTGATCGGCTGATCCGTCTGGTAAGGAAAGCCCTGGGCACCGTCGAAGACGAAGTCGGTGCTGACCTGGAGCAACCGGCCGCCGCAGTCCTGCAGGGCCTCGGCGAAGGCGGCCGGGGCGCCGCCGTTCACCGCCATCGCCAGCTCGGGCTCCGTTTCGGCCCGGTCCACGGCGGTGTAGGCCCCGGCATTGAGCACCCAATCTGGCCGGTGCTCGGCCACGGCCCGCCGACAGGCGGCGGCATCGCCGAGATCGAGCTGGTCCCGGCCGGTGGCGATCAGCTCGACACCCGCAGGCACGGAAGCCGCCAGGGCCTGGCCCAGCTGACCCTGGAGGCCGGTGAGCAGCACCTTCATGCCGATGCTCCGTTGAACACCGAACCGGCCGCCAGGGCTTCGGCCAGCGTCGGGGCCTCGGCGTCCTTGCTGGTGAGCAGCGGCTCGCCGCCCTCCAGTGCCTCGGTGGGCCAGGCGATCGCCAGCTCGGGATCATTCCAGCGGATCGCCCGTTCGCAGCTGCGATTCCAGAAGCCGGCGGTCTTGTAGAGCACGTCAGCGGTTTCGCTCAGGGTGAGGAAGCCATGGGCGAAGCCCACCGGCACCCAGAGCTGGCGGTGGTTGGTACCGCTGAGCAGGGCGCCGGTCCACTGGCCGAAGCTGGGGGAATCGCGGCGCAGATCCACCGCCACGTCATAGATCTCACCGGCCACGCAGCGCACAAGCTTGGCCTGGGCTTCGGGCTCCACCTGGTAGTGGAGACCCCGCAGCACACCGCGACAGGAGCGCGATTGGTTGTCCTGCACGAACGGGAGCAGGGCGTCCTCGGCCACGCCAAGGGCCGCAGCAAAGCGGCGCTGGTTCCAGCTTTCCAGGAAATAACCGCGGGCATCGCCGAACACATCGGGAGTCAGCAGCAGGACTCCAGCAAGGGGCGTGGTCTCAACCTGCATGGGGGGTTTCCAGGAGTTGAAGGAGATAGGAGCCGTAACCGCTCTTGCGCAGCGGTGCCGCCAGCCGTTCAAGGGCGGCGGCATCGATCCAGCCCATCCGCCAGGCCACCTCCTCGGGGCAGCCCACCTTCAGGCCTTGGCGGTGCTCCAGGGTGCGGATGTAACTGGCGGCTTCGTGCAGGGAATCGGGGGTGCCGGTGTCAAGCCAGGCCATGCCACGGCCGAGCAGCTCCACCCGTAGCTGGCCCTCCTCCAGATAGGAGCGGTTGAGGTCGGTGATCTCCAACTCACCGCGGGGCGAAGGCGTCACCGCCCGGGCCCGCTCAACGACGCTCGTGTCGTAGAGATAGAGACCGGTAACGGCATAGCGGGAGCGAGGTTTTGCCGGTTTTTCTTCGATGCTGAGCACACGGCCGGAGGGATCAAATTCGACCACCCCGTAGCGTTCCGGATCGCTGACCGGATAGGCGAAGACTGTGGCGCCTGCGGCCTGGGCGCTGCCCGCCTGCAATTGCTGCACCAGATCGTGGCCGTGAAACAGGTTGTCCCCTAACACCAGGGCCGCCGGCCGATCCGCCAGGAAGTCGGCTCCGATCAGGAAAGCCTGCGCCAGGCCGTCGGGGCTGGGCTGGATGGCATAGCGAATCTCCATTCCCCAGGCGGAGCCATCGCCCAGCAGACGCTCGAAGGCATCTCGATCGCCAGGGGTGCTGATGATCAGGATCTCCTGGATTCCCGCCAGCATCAGCGTGCTGAGCGGGTAGTAGATCATCGGCTTGTCAAAGACCGGCATCAACTGTTTGCTGACCGCTGTGGTCAGGGGGGCCAGCCGGCTGCCGGTTCCTCCGGCCAAGATGATGCCCCGGCGTCTGTTCGCGGGATCCGCACCCATTCGGCATCGGCTGCTAACGCCCCTTCAGTTTCTCACAGGCTCCCCTGTGCTGCCGGCGAGCGGGCGGTTGTCGATCGGCAGGCCTATTTGGCCTCCATCCAGTTCGGCCCGACGCCGGTCTCCACCACCAGGGGCACCAGGAGCTGCACCGCCTGCTCCATCGTCGTGCGGGTGAGCTCGCGCACCTCGTCGATGGCTTCGGGGGCCACCTCAAGCACCAGCTCATCGTGGACCTGCAGCAGCAGGCGCGCCGGCAAGTGCCGCTCCCGCAGGGCGCGGTGCAGGCTCACCATCGCCAGCTTGATGATGTCGGCACTCGATCCCTGAATCGGCGCGTTGGCCGCCGCCCGCAACTGCTGGGCCTCGAGACCGCCGCGGCGGGCGGCCTCGAGATCGATCTCCAGCGGATCGCGACCCAGCAGCCGACCGAGGCCGCCGGGCTCGAAGTGGAAGGGGCGCCGGCGCCCCAGGATCGTTTCCACGTAGCCGCGGCTGAGGGCCAGCCGCTCCTGCAGTTCCAGGTAGGTGAACACCCGCGCATAGCGCTGGCGGTAGCGGCTGAGGAACTCCTTGGCCTGGGCCTGGCCGACGCCGGTTTCGCGGGCGAAGCGCTGGGCTCCCATGCCGTAGATCACCCCGAAGTTGATCGTTTTTCCGAGCCGCCGCTCTTCAGCGCTCACCTCGTCCTTGTCGAGCAGCAGCCGCGCCGTCAGCGCATGGACATCGTCGCCGCTGTTGTAGGCCTCCACCAGCACCGGTTCGCCGGAGAGGTGGGCCAGGATCCGCAATTCGATCTGGGAGTAGTCGGCGCTGAGCAGCCACCATCCCTCCTGGGGCAGGAAGGCCTTGCGGATGCGCCGGGAGAATTCGGTGCGCACCGGGATGTTCTGCAGATTCGGGTTGCTGCTGCTCAACCGCCCGGTGGCGGTGACGGCCTGGTTGAAATCGGTGTGGACCCGGCCCGTCTCCGGTTCGACCAGGGCCGGCAGCGCCTCCACGTAGGTGCTGCGCAATTTGCTGAGGGTGCGATGCTCCAGCACCAGCGGCACCACCGGGTGATCGTCCTCCAGCTTTTCAAGCACCGCCGCATCGGTGCTCCAGCCGGTTTTGGTGCGCCGGGATTTGCGGCGGTCCAGGCCGAGGGTCTCGAACAGGAGTTCTCCGAGCTGGCGGGGTGAGGCCAGGTTGAACGCGACGCCGGCCGCCTGCCTGGCCCGCAGTTCGAGGTCCGCCAGGGTGGCGGCCAGTTCACTGGCCAGTTCGGCCAGATAGGGGATGTCGATGCGGATGCCGGTGGCCTCCATCCGGGCCAGCACCGGCTCGAGCGGCAGTTCCACCTGCTCCAGCAGGGCGGGCAGGGCCGGGCCCATCGCCTCCAGCTCGCGGCGCAGCCGGGCGGTGAGGCGCCAGGTCACATGCACGTCCATGGCGCAATAGAGGGCGGCGGCCCTGATCGGCACCTGGGCAAAGCTGGTGCCCTTGGGCACCAGATCGCCATAGCTGGCGGGCGTGAAACCGAGGTTGCGCTCAGCCATGGCCTCCAGCCCATGGCGATCACCGGCGTCCCGCAGGTAATCGGCCAGAAGCGTGTCCATCACCACCCCCTCCAGTTCGAGGCCGTGGCGCAGCAGGATCAGCCGGTCGTATTTGGCGTTCTGCAGGGTTTTCGGATGGCCGGCGCTGGCCAGCCAGGGGGCCAGGGCGGTCAGCACCTCCGCCAGGGGCCGTTGCTCCTGGTCAGGGGGAGGCGGGTTGGTGCTGGCGGTCTTGGTGGTGTGGGGATCGGGAGCCACGGCGAAACAGCCCTGGCCGGAGGCCTCCAGCGGCGCCGGTGTGGCCGCCACCGCCGCCACCGCCGCAGTCGGCGCCGGCTGGTGGCCGATCGGGATGTAGGCCAGATCGGCCGATCCCTCCCCCCAGCACAGGCCGATGCCCACCAGCTCGGCCTGGAATGGATTGAGTGAGGTGGTTTCGGTGTCGAGGGCCACGGGGTGGGCCGGATCGCTGGCCGCCATCAGGCGCTGCACCAGAGCCTGCAGCTGCTCGGGCGACTGGATCAGCTCCGGGGTCAGCACGGGCACGGGGCAGGCCGCCGGGGCCGGACCCGGCCCTGGCCCCTGGGCGGCGCTGGCCATGCCGAGATCAGGGTCGGGAGCTGCGACGCCGCTGGGGGCTGGCTTCGGAGTGGCCGGAGCGCCGCTGGCGAGGGGCTCGCTGGCGGGGGAGGGGTGGGAGGCCGAGAAGATCTGCTCGAACTGCCCCACCTGTTTGGCCAGGCTGAACAGCTCCAGCTCCTGCAGGCTCCTGGTCAGGCGTTCGCCCCGCACGGCCCCGAGCCCCAGACGCGGCTGGCTGGGCAGGGGCACCTCCACGAGGATTTCGGCCAGCATGCGGGAGCGGAAGGCGCTTTCGCGCCCCTCGGCCAGTTTCTGGCGCAGGGCCCCCTTGAGCACCCCCTTGCTCGCCTTCTCCCCCTCCAGGGCGTCGAGGGCGGCGTAGATGCCGTCGAGGTTGCCGTTCTCCTGCAGCAGGCCAACGGCGGTCTTGGGGCCGACGCCGCGAACGCCGGGGATGTTGTCGGAGCTGTCGCCGGTGAGGGCCTTGAGATCCACCACATCCTCAGGCGGCACTCCGAGGCGGGCGATCACCTCCTGGCGCCGCACCTCCACCGGCCCGCTCCCCTTGGCGTAGGGGCCGCCGCCCATGTAGAGCACGGCGATGTCCTGAACGTCGTCGACCAGCTGAAACAGATCGCGATCACCGGAGAGGATGCGCACCCGCCAGCCCTCGTTGGCGGCGGTGCGGGCCAGGGTGCCGAGCACGTCATCGGCTTCGTAACCGGGCGCTTCGCAGAGGGCCAGATCGAGGTCTTCCGCCAGGATGCGACGCAGGTTGTCGAGATCGGTGAAGAAGTGTTCCGGCGCCACGTCACGGTGGGCCTTGTAGGCGGCATCCGCCTGATGGCGGAAGGAGGGCTCGGCGGTGTCGAAGGCGATCACCACCCCCCGGGGGGCCAGACCGCGGCAGTTGTCGAGGAGGGCCTTGAGAAAGCCATAGGTGACGCTGGTGGGCACCCCGCCCTTGGTGCTCAGTCCCCCCTCGCCGCCCTTGGCGAAGGCATAGAAACTGCGGAAGGCCAGCGAATGGCCATCGACAAGCAGCAGCATCGGCCGCTCCGCTCCTTCACCGTTCGGCTTGGTGGGAGCGGCGGGGGGCGCTGCTGGGGAGGATGAAGGGGGAGGCGTCCCGGCGGGGCCGGCCGCCGCCCTGTCGCCTGTCGCTCGTTTCACCATGTCCTGCCCGGCCGGCCCCATCGGTGGCCACAGCCTGCCAGAGGTTGGGCCAGAGGTTGGACCCGATGTCGGGCCAGAGGTTGGGCCCGATGTCGGGCCCATGGCGGCCCCATCTGCGGATCCGACCCCTGCAGCGGATCGGGCCGCGGCCTTCAGCGCCTGCGGCCGTTACCGCTGGTGGCTGCAGCGCCGTTGGGACCCCGATCGACCGCCGCTGCTGTTCGTGGGGCTCAACCCCTCCCGTGCCGATGGCCAGCGCGACGACCCCACCCTGCGACGGTTGCTGGGCTACGCCAGGAGCTGGGGCTTTGGCAGCCTGGAGGTGCTCAATCTCTTTGCCCTCGTGGCGCCCGTCCCGGCGCTGCTGCACCAGGCCGGGGACCCGGTGGGCTGGGGCAATGACGACTGGATCCGCCGTCGGCTGCGGCTCCGGCCCGAGGCGACGGTGTGGATCGGCTGGGGGAACCAGGGCCGCTGGCGGGATCGGGATCGCCAGGTGCTCGCCCTGCTGGCCGCCTGCGGTCGCCGCCCCCTGGCACTGGCGACGACAGCGACCGGAATGCCGCGCCACCCCCTCTATTGCCCCGCGTCCCTGCGGTTGCGAGGGTATGGGCGATCCTGAGGCCCGGATCCACCCGCCGCACCATGTCCCGATCGCTGCGCAGTTTCACGATCCATCTGATGCTGAAGGGGGGCCACACCCAGGAGGTCCAGTTCCGCACGCTTGAGGACTTCCAGGCCTGGTATGGCGGCGTGCTGGCTCCGGCGGCGGCGGAGGCGTTCGTGACCGTGCCGCTGGGGGAGCTGGAGGGCGAGTATCTGGTGGTGCGGGCCGGAGCGGTGCTGGCGATTCGGATCGAGCCGGTCTACGGCGGGAGCCAGTTCTGAGCTCCGGGCTTGGCCAGCACCCCATCGGGACTGCGGCGGTCTGGGGCCCGGGGCCCTGCCGGAGCGGGGCCGGGATCCGGGGCGAGGCTCAAGGGCCGCGGCCGCTGGGTCGTGGGGGCCGTGGGGTGGTTCAGGCCAGGGCCGCCTGCAAGCGGGGCCGGTCTTCAGCGCAACGGTGCAGCAGCAGCCAGGTGGTGATCAGATCCGGACCCTGGAGGCTGCCGAGCAGGGCAGCCCGCAGGCTCTTCATCACCACCCCTTTCTTGACCCCCGCCGCCCCCGCCGCGGCGCTCAGCAGGGCCTGGGCGGAGTCGCCATCGAGGGGGCCATCCTCCAGTCGCTCCAGCAGGGCCGCCAGGACTTCCCTGGCCCCGGCCTGGTCGAGTTGCTGGCGGGCGCCTTCGTCGATGCTGGGGCGGCTGAAGAAGGGGGTGGCATGTTCCACCCCATCCCCCAGGCGGGTGAGGGACGGACCGAGCAGGGTGCAGAGGTCGTCCTGCCAGGCGGGATCGGCGCCGGGGCCTTCCCCGGCCCAGCCACGCTCCTGCCAGAGGGGAAGCAGCCGCTGCCGCAGGCTGGCGGCGGGCAGCCCGTGCAGGACCTGGCCGTTGAGCCAGTCGAGCTTGTCCCAGTCGAAGCGGGCTCCGGCCCGGTTGACCCGTTCGAAGTCGAAGACGGCGGCGGCTTCCTGCAGGCTGAACCGTTCCCCCATCCCCTCCGGTGGTGACCAGCCCAGCAGGGTCATGTAGTTGGTGAGGGCCTCGGCCACATATCCCATGCGCCGGAAGTCCGCCACCGAGGTGACGCCATCGCGCTTGGAGAGCTTGCGACCCTCCTGGTTGAGGATCAGGGGGGTGTGGGCAAACAGGGGGGCGGGTTTGCCCAGGGCCTCATAGAGCAGCAGCTGCTTGGCGGTATTGGCGATGTGGTCCTCGCCGCGGATCACATGGCTGATGGCCATGGCGGCGTCATCGACCACCACGACGAGGTTGTAGAGGGGGTCGCCGATCCGGTCGGCCGGAGCGCGGCGGGCGATGACCATATCGCCGCCGAGATCGCTGCCGGCCCAGCGCATCTCGCCCCGCACCAGATCGGTCCAGGCGATCGTGGCGGCGTCATCGATGCGGAACCGCACCGTGGCCTGACGGCCTTCGGCGATGAAAGCCTGCTCCTGCTCGGGGCTGAGGTCGCGGTGGCGGTTGTCGTAGCGGGGCGGCAGGTTGCGGGCGGCCTGGTCCTCGCGCATCGCCGTCAGCTCCTCTTCGGTGGCGAAGCAGCGGTAGGCGTGACCGGAGGCGAGCAGCTGGGCGATGGCGTGCCGATGGGCTTCGACCCGTTCGCTCTGGATCACGGGATCGCCGTCCCAGTCGAGTCCCAACCAGGCCAGGCCATCGAGGATGTCGGCGGTGAATTCCGGCTTGCTGCGCTCCCGGTCGGTGTCCTCGATGCGCAACAGGAACTGCCCCCCCTGGCGGCGGGCGAACAGCCAGTTGAACACCGCGGTTCGGGCGGTGCCGATGTGGAGGGTGCCGGTGGGACTAGGGGCCAGACGAACACGTACCGGAGCCGCGACTGCCACCGTGCTGATCTCCCTGCAAGCTGATGGTTGGGATGGTTGGAAATCCCAGGTGGGATTACAACGGGACTGACGGGGCTCGAACCCGCAACTTCCGCCGTGACAGGGCGGTGCTCTAACCGATTGAACTACAGTCCCAGACAGGGTTTCGGCTGTTCCGGCTCCATTGAAGCCAGGAAGGATCCGAAAGCTGGATTGCGAAGAATTTCGAAATCGCAGCGGGCCGGGGGGAGAAGCGAAGGCTTCACCTGGGTCCGGTGGGGTGGTGAGTGACCCTGAGCAGCCCGGGGGCAGCGTGGGTGGTCACCTCAGCCTTGCGGCCGACTTGAGAAGTATCCACCGCCACCGGTCCCTGCGTCAACGGACCGGCCTGGAAGCTGGGCCTGAACAGCAGGGCAGCGGGGTCGCCGCCGACGGGCAGAGGCCTATGCAGGCAGGTGAAGGGCCCATGGCCGACGGTGGGATGGCGCAATCCGCCAGCCTCCAGGAAGCTCCGGGGATCATCCCGGCGGCCAGCAGGCGCCCAGCAGCCCCGGCCTGCAGCAAGCCGGCCAGATCGCCCTGGCAATCCCGCCAACCTCCAGGGCGCAACCCAGGACACCAGAGCCCCTGGCCCGCCGGAACGACGGGGGGCCGCCAGCGCACCCTGGCCCCAGGGCCCCCGTGAGCCGGGCCGACACAACAAGACCCCGGCACTTTCGTGGCGGGGTCTTGATCGCCTGGATCGGGAATCGGTGATGAGCAGTGCTGCGGAGCCGCGTGTTGGGCTCAGCGGATCAGGGCCGGAAGCCGGCGGGTTCGATCAGCCGTACCTGATTGCCACGAGCGGTGAATTCACGCCCTTGGTCGCTCTGAACAACAACGCGACCGCCGGATTTGACACGGATCACGCGAGCCCGCACCCAGCCGAGGGCAGCTGATTCCAGCACCCTGACCACATCACCAGGCTGTAGATCCAACTCCATGTTCGGAACCACGAAACTGCAAGAGGGGCCATCGAACGCGCCGTGGAGGACTTGAACCCCCGACATCAGGTTTTGGAGACCTGCGTTCTACCAACTGAACTAACGGCGCAAGGCGATGGCCCCGGAGTAAAAAACTGGTCTCCACGGTGGTGCCGAAGAGTCCAGGGGGCCGCAGAGGCGAGCCTCAGCGGTCGAAGCGTTGCTTCACGCGCGTGGCCTTACCCACACGGTCGCGAAGGTAAAAGAGCTTCGCCCGACGCACCTTACCGCGCCGCTCCACCTTGATGGAAGCGACCTGGGGGCTATGGACCATGAAGACCCGCTCCACGCCGATGCCCTGGAAGATGCGACGCACGGTGATGGTGGCGTTCAGGCCGCCGTGGCGCATGGCGATGACCACACCCTCGTACGGCTGAATCCGCTCCTTGTTGCCCTCGCGGATCCGGACCCCCACCTTGACGGTGTCGCCCACATAGATCTCAGGGATCTCCTCCTTGGCCTTCAGCTGCTCGGCTTCAAAGGCCTCCAGCAGCTCACGGGCACTGCGTCGACCCGTGGTGGCCTTCACGGCCGCAGCCGCCTCGGGGCCAGGGGCGGCCTCCGGTGTCTCCCTGTTGTCTGCCTCATCCGCGGCGGTATCCACCACCGGGGTTTCCGCAGAGTTTTGTGCGGGGGTTTCCGCTGCCATCCCAGCTCTCCAGCGCCTGGCCAAACCGAGAGTGTAGACGCTCAGGTGGTCCCCTTCCGTTCCGCCGGGGGCCTGGCCCGCCGCAACCGCTGCGCCAGAAGGGCGGCGCCGCTGCCCAGCATCCAGAGCAGGCCCAGGCCATTGAGCACCACATAAACGGTCTCGCCGCCTGGCCCGAACCAGTGGCGCAGCCACTCGCCCTCATGCACCACCATCAACGGATGGGTCTGATCGCGGCCCAGGCCCAGCCAGTCCCGCAGGAGCCGGTAGGCCATGCCGGTGCAGGCGGTGACCATCAGGGGGGCCAGCACCCAGGGGGCGAGGGCCGCGTGGGCCTGGCGCAGGCGCAGGGCCAGGGCGGGTTTGGCAGCGGGTCCTGCGCGCTCAGCGGGCGCAGGGGTGGCGGGCGGGGGATCCATGGCGGGCGGAGCGGTGGGGCATCCAGGCGGCGGCGCCCCTGGGCTTCCGGGGCGTGGGGCTGCCATCTCCAGGCTGGGTGGTGCCGGGGGGTGGTCCATCGGGGCGGGCCCGGCGCGGTGGAGGTCCGGAGCCCGCCTGGGGCCGGCCCGGCAGCAGCGATCGATCGCCATTGATAACTTGAAGCACCACCCGGCCGCCGCCCCACCGCGCATGAACCTCTTTGCCGATCTCCTGGCCAGTTCCCAGGCCGGGCGCGGCTCCGGCACCATCGCCGACAGCGGTCCCCGCATCCAGAAGGGGCGCCGTGGCGTGGAGGTCAAGTCCGCCCGCGAGATCGCCGTGATGCGCCAGGCCAGTCGCATCGTGGCCACGGTGCTGCGGGAGGTGATCGCCATGGCCGCGCCGGGCCAGACCACAGGTGACCTCGACCGCTACGCCGAGCAGCGGATCCGCGAGCTTGGCGCCACCCCCAGCTTCAAGGGTTATCACGGCTTTCCGGCCAGCATCTGCGCCTCGATCAACGACGAGGTGGTGCATGGCATCCCCAGCAGCAAGCGGCTGATCCGTGCCGGCGATCTGATCAAGATCGACACCGGTGCCTACTTCGAGGGCTACCACGGCGACAGCTGCGTCACGATCTGCGTGGGTGAGGGGGTGCCGGAGCAGGCCCGCACCCTCAGCCGCGTCGCCCAGGAGGCGCTGATGAAGGGTCTGGCCACGGTCCGGGCGGGCAGCACCCTGCTGGAGCTGGCCGGCGCTGTCCAGGACCACGTCGAAGCCCATGGATTCGCGGTGGTGGAGGACTTCACCGGCCATGGCGTCGGTCGCAATCTGCACGAGGAGCCCTCGGTGTTCAACTACCGCACCCGGGACCTCCCCAACGTGACCCTGCGGCCCGGCATGACCCTGGCGGTGGAGCCGATCCTCAATGCCGGCAGCAAGGCCTGCCGCACCCTCAAGGACCGCTGGACGGTGGTCACCGTGGACGGCAGCCTGTCGGCCCAGTGGGAGCACACGATCGTCGTCACCAGCGACGGCTGCGAGATCCTCACCGACCGCGATTTCTGAGCTGGCCATCGCCGTTCTCCGCCGCGGCAGCGGCCGCCGCGCTGGTGAGTCGCATGTAGCCCCAGCGGCCCAGGGTCGCCAGGGGCATCAGCAGGTAGGTGAGCGGGTTGGGGGTGACGATCACCAGCCCGCAGTTCCAGTCGACGGCCTGGCGCAGGATCTGGCCCGCCACCCAGTCAGCCCCCATCAGGCCGATCGGGTTGAGCTCCGAACGGAACGGTCCCAGCACCAGGCGCCGCAACCGCAGCGGGCCACCGGCCCCATCGGCCAGATCGAGGCTGCGCAGGCTGAACAGCTGGCCGATCAGACGCTTGCTGATCTCGTACAGCGGGCTCACCGCCGCCTGGATTTCCGCTTCCGAGGTGTTCAGCCACAGCTCCGGCCGGGGCTGCCCTGGCCGGAGCTGGCGCTCCCGAGCGACGGCGGCGAACAGCTCCAGCAAACGCCAGCTGCTCAGGGCATTCACCTCCAGGGAGCGCAGCACCGCCTCGGGGGAACGGTCGCCGTGGACATTCAGGCCATGGTTGAGCACGAGCACATCCACCTCCGCCAGCAGGGATCGCAGCTCCTCCTCCCGGCCCACCTGCCAGCGCACCTGGCGCAGGGGGATCGCCCGGCCGGCCGCACAGTGGAGGGTGATCGGCGCCTCGGAGCTGCTCAGGGCGATCAGCCGGGCGCCGCGGCCATGCCAGCGGCGCAGCAGGGCCCTGCCCAGGCTGCCTCCGGCGCCGCTGATCGCCACACAGGGGGCCGTGGCTGACGACGGGGCGTCGCTGCTGACGGGGATCGGGGAGGTTGGGGCCATCGGGCTGCGGAGGGGGGGCGGGGCCGGCAGCGGCGGCGTTCGGAGTCGGGGTCCGTTCGTGTTCGACAGCCATCCGGCCGGCGCTCCGCCAGGATGGAGCCCCTGGCGGGGCCCTCTCTAGATTGGCGCCCACGCTGTCCCGATTGCGATAGCCAAATCATGCCCACTCCGCTGCTGATCGGCTCCAGTGAACCCTTCAGCGGCAAGTCGGCGCTGGTGCTCGGGCTGGGTCGGCTGCTGGGCCGTGAGGGTGTGGGAATCGTCTTCGGCAAACCCCTGGCTGCCGATGCGATCGATGGGCCCCTCGATCGGGATGTCAGCTTCGTGGGCGGCATCCTCGGCCTGGGGGAGGATCAGCTGCTGCCCTCCCTGGCCAGCCTGGAAGCCGGCGCCGCCCAGGTCCGCCTGCTCAGCGGCTCGCTCGATGCTGGCGCCGCCCTTGACGGCCTGCGCCAGCGGATCGCGACGGAGGCGGAGCGGCTGGTGCTGCTGGAGGGTCCCGGCACCCTGAGCGAAGGGTTGTTGTACGGCCTCTCGCTGCCCCAGCTGGCCCAGGAGCTGGAGGCGGCGGTGGTGCTGGTCCACAGCTGGCGGGACAGCCGCAGTGTCGAACCGCTGCTGGCGGCCCGCAACCAGCTGGGCGAACGCCTGGCCGGCGTTGTCCTCAACGGTGTGGATCCCGAGGGGCTGGCGGCCCTGCGGGCGGAGGTGGAGCCCGCCCTGGAGCGGCTGGGGCTGCCGGTGCTGGGGGTGATGCCCCGCAGCCCGCTGCTGCGCAGCGTGACCGTGGAGGAACTGGGCCGGCGACTGGATGCCAAGGTGCTGTGCTGCCGCGAACGCCTCGATCTGCTGGTCGAAACCCTCTCGATCGGGGCGATGAATGTGAACTCGGCGATGGAATTCTTCCGCCGCCGCCGCAACATGGCCGTGGTGACCGGCGCCGATCGCACCGACATCCAGCTGGCGGCGCTGGAGGCCTCCACCCAGTGCCTGATCCTCACCGGCGTGGGCGAACCTTTGCCCCAGTTGCTGAGCCGGGCCGAGGAGCTGGAGGTGCCCGTGCTCAAGGTCGACCACGACACCCTGACCACGGTGGAAACGATCGAGGCAGCCTTTGGCCACGTCAATCTGCATGAACCGGTCAAGGCTGGCTATGCGATCCGCCTGGTGGAGGAGCATTGCCGCTTCGATCGGCTGTTCGAGCGGTTGCGGTTGCCTGTCCGGGCCTGAACCAGCAGGCCTGACGCTGCTAGTTTCGGTCTGAAGCTTGCGGGCGACGGGTGACCCGGTCCCTAGACCTTCCGGCATTGGACCGGATCGATACCCTGGCCCAGGAGCTGGCGATGCTCCAGGACCGGGGCAAACGTCGCATCGCCATCCTCGGCAGCCGCCATGTGCCGGTGGTGGCCATCCATCTGGTGGAGCTGGTGGCCCGGGCGCTGGTCCATGAGGGCCACAGCCTGATCACCTCCGGCGCCCAGGGGGTGAATGCGGCGGTGATCCGCAGCGCCCTGGAGGTGGATCCCAGCCGCCTGACCGTGCTGCTGCCCCAGAGCCTGGAGCGCCAGCCGCTGGAATCACGGGAGCAACTGGAGCGGGTGTTGCATCTGGTGGAGAAGCCGGAACACGACGAACTGCCTCTGCCGATGGCCAGCAGCCTCTGCAACCAGGAGATCATCAGCCGCTGCGACCAGCTGATCTGCTACGCCTTCCACGACAGTGAAACCCTGCTCACCAGCTGCCGCACCGCCGAAGACATGGGCAAGGTGGTCAGCCTGATGTTCTTCGACTGACGGTTCAGCGGCTGAGCGATCCGCGATCGACCGGCCCTCCCTGGGCCCGGTGGATGGGGCAAGGGGATGGGCCAGATGGATGGGTCGGATGGATGGGTCGGATGGATGGGCCAGATGGATGGGCCAGGTGCATGGGCCAGGGGGATGGGTCAATCCGAAGGAGCCAGCGGCCGTCGCTGGACCATCGCCCCTCAGGCGGATGCCGGGTCTGCCGGCCGCCCCATCCGGGTGGAGCCTGCTGGGGGCATCGGGGGCGGTCCCGATCGGGTGGCTGAGGGCAGCGAGGGGTGATCGTCGGGCGTTTGACCTGGTGCGCCAGCGCCTGGCTGGTGCGGGCGCTTCTGCCGATCGGCCGACTGGATCACGCCCAGCGCCCGGCCGCCAGCCTGCGCCGCTGCCAGCGTGCGGCGCTGCGGCCACTGCCCCATGCCTGCAGCAGCCGGTCTGAGGCGGCCGGCATCAGCCATCGGCGTCGCCTTCCGCCTCCCTCGGCAGCACCTGCAGCCGCGTGCCCTCGCGGCCCATCACCGTGACCGGGCTGCCGCAGACCAGGAGGCGGGAGGGATCGAGGTTGCGGGCGGCCCAGCTCTGGCCCTGCCAGCGGACCCGGCCCTCTCCCTGCCCATCGAAGGCGGCGATCACCTCGGCCCGATCGGCGCCGGCCGCCGGCGGGATCGCCCGCTCCCCCTGGCGCCTGGACCAGCGCCGCACCACGGCATAGGCGGCGGCCACCAGGGCAGCGAAGACCAGCAGCTGCAGCGGGACCGCCAGGGCGGGCAGGGCGGCGGTGAGCAGCGCCAGCAGCAGGGCCGCCAGGCCGCCGACCAGCAGCAGACCGTCGCTGTCGAGGCCGATCAGCACGGCGATCAGCAACAGGCCGGCCGCGGCGAACCAGAGCGGGGGCAAGGGTGGCATCCGAACGGCCGGCGACGGTGCGATCGGTCCATCCTGCCTAGCTTGAGCCCAACAGCGGAGCTGGGATTGGAAGGCGTGTTCGTTCCCGTGCTGATCGTGCTGGCGGCCCTGGGCATCAGCGGCGTCAAGGTGACCAGCAGCAGCCGCTCGATGCTGGTGGAGCGGCTGGGAAAATACAATCGCCAGCTCTCGCCCGGCCTGTCGTTGGTGATTCCGGGGCTGGAGCGGGTGGTGAGCCATGAATCGCTGAAGGAGCGGGTGCTCGATATCCCGCCGCAACAGTGCATCACCCGCGACAACGTCTCGATCGAGGTCGATGCGGTGGTTTATTGGCAGTTGCTGGAGCATGCCCGCGCCTATTACGCCGTCGATAATCTGCAGGCGGCGATGGTGAATCTTGTGCTCACCCAGATCCGCGCCGAGATGGGCAAGCTCGACCTCGATCAGACCTTCACCACCCGCAGTGAGGTCAATGAGGTGCTGCTCAAGGAACTGGATCAGGCCACCGATCCCTGGGGAGTGAAGGTGACGCGGGTGGAGCTGCGTGACATCAAACCCACCCAGGGCGTGCAGCAGGCGATGGAGCAGCAGATGACCGCCGAACGGGAGAAGCGGGCGGCGATTCTGCGCTCGGAAGGGGAGAAGGAATCCCAGGTGAATGCCGCCCGCGGTCGGGCCGAGGCCCTGGTGCTCGATGCGCGGGCCAAGCAGGAGGCCCTGCTGCTGGAGGCCGATGCCCAGGCCAAGCAGCAGGTGATGCTGGCCCAGGCCCGGGCGGCGGCAGCCCGGGAGCTGGCGGCGGTGATCGAGGCCCATCCGGCCGCCGCCGAGGGCCTGCGACTGCTGCTGGCCAAGGACTGGATGGCCATGGGTGAAAAGCTCGGCAACGCCCCGGCCGGCAGCGTGCTGATGGTGGATCCCCAGAGCCCGGCCAGCCTGCTGGCGGCGCTCAAGGGGCTGCAGGAGAAGGGTTGAGGAGGGCCGCTACCCTGACTTCACCGAGGCGATCGATGGACTACCAACCCCCACGCCACCTGCTCGAAGTTCTGCAGAAGATTGAGTATGAAGAGGCGTTGCTGAACGGGGATCCCCGGTATGTGGATACGCGTGAAGCGCGGGGCAGCGAGAAAACCTTCACCCGCCTGGCGCGCAAGTTTGGCTGGGATCCCGTCAGCAACGCATTCTTCGCGCCTTTCGAAAAGCACATCCTGTTCTTTGGTCATATCGGCAGCGGCAAGACCACCGAATTGCGCCGTTATGCCGCCGATTTGAACGCATCGAGGCGGTTTTATGTGGTGGAAGTGGATGTGTTGGCCAGGTTGGACCGCAACAACCTGCAGTACACCGAAGTGCTGATGGCCATGGCCGAAACCTTGCTGGAACGGCTCCACGGCGACGGCGTTGACCTGGCTGTCGAAGCCCTTGCGCCCTTGCAACGCTGGTTTGGCCATGTGGTGGAAACGATGACAACATCGAGTGAGCTCAGCGCCGACCTCAAGACGGTGGCAGAGGGTGGTGGCGGGATTCCGGGTCTGATCAAGTTGCTGGCGAGCTTCACGGCCGCATTCAAGACAGGCTCGAGCCAGAAGAGTGAATGGCGGCGCGAAATTCGCAATGATTTCACCTCCCTGGCCCAGGCGTTTAACGCCCTCATTCGTCAGGCGGAGGCCGACCTGGCCCAAGCAGGCAGGGCCGAGCGGGTGCTGTTTCTGATCGATGGCACCGACAAGATGCGCGGCGAAGATACGCAGCTGTTTTTTGTGCAGGATGCGGAGCAGTTGCTGGCGATCAAAACCCTGGTGATCTATACGGCGCCGCTGCACCTGAAGTACGACGGACGCCTCGGCGGCAAGCTCGATGCCGATCTTGTCTTGCCGATGATCAAGCTGCAGGAGCGCGATGGCAGGCGTTTGCAAGTTGGCTGGAGCACAATGCGGCGCCTGCTGCTGCTGCGGGCCGACAACTGTCTGTTTGCCAGTGATGCGGAAGTGGAACGTCTGGTGGAGTACAGCGGCGGCCATCCCCGCGAGCTGTTGCGGCTGTTGAAACTCTGCTGTGAGGTGGCCGATGATCAGATTGATGCCGCCGTGGTGCAAACGGCGATTGAAAAACTGGCGGCCGACTACCGCTATTTTCTCAAGCCGGCCGATTACAAGCTGCTCAAGGCGATCGACAGCAACCCTGCCGATGGCGGCAACGACGAGCAGGCGCAGGAGTTGTTGCATCGCCTGGCGTTGTTGCAATACAACGACGGCACCTGGCGCCGCAGCCATCCGGTGGTGCGCACCCTGGAGGGGTATGCGTCGGCGCCCCCTCCGGCTTGAGTCGCCCCACCATGGCTGGTTCCGCCTTTGCGATTGAACAAGCAAGGCTGGCGGAAGCCCGCCAGCTGCCCGGGCCGTGCCATGACGACTTCCTGCGCCTCAGCCGCACGCTGATTCATGGGCCTGAGTTTCAGTGGCTGCTGGTGGAGGCGCCGGATGCGGGACTGCGGCGACAGGTGATGGCGGCCCTCGACCGGGTGCTGCAGCGCGCGGGATTGCGCAGCGATCGGCTGCCGCTGAGCGACAAGATTGCCGATGTGCCGATGCTGGAAGCCCGGCTGGTGAACAACGCGCGCCAGGCGGCTGTGGTGCACGTGATCGGCCGCCCAGGCTGGTTTGACGCCGGCCGCTGGGATGCGTTCAATGTTCGCCGGGAGCGCCTGGCCGCCGAAGCCCGCGCCCGGTTGGTGTTCTGGCTGGATGGGGAGGCGATCGCCCTGGCCTCCCGCAGCGCGCCCGACCTATGGGCCTGGCGGAGCGGTGTGTATGTGTTTCTGGCCGCAGCCGCCCCCGGAGCCCAGCAACTCCAGGGTGTGGAAAGGCCATTGCCAACGCTCTCGCCCAGCGACCGTGGGGCTGTGGACAGCCGCTCGATGGCCGAGCGCAGCCGGCGTGTGGCCGAGATCCGAGCCTGGCTTGCCCAGCACCCGGAAGCGCCTGATGAACTGCTCGTCACGCCTGTCGATGAGCTGGGCAGGTTGCTGTTCAGTCTGGGGGATTTCGATGAAGCCCTCACCCACTGGCGCGAGTTGGAGTTACCCCTCCATCGCCGGCTGGGGGGTACCAGGAGCCAGGCCGTGACGATGGGGCAGATCGCGGATGTGTTGCAAGCGCGGGGGCAGCTGGATGAAGCGCTGCGCATCCGCCAGGAGGAGCAGCTGCCCGTCTATGAACGGCTGGGGGATGTGCGCGCGAAGGCGATCACGATGGGGAAGATCGCGGATGTGTTGCAAGCGCGGGGGCAGCTGGATGAAGCGCTGCGCATCCGCCAGGAGGAGGAACTGCCCGTCTATGAACGGCTGGGGGATGTGCGCGAGAAGGCCGTGACGATG
>CAIZQU010000069.1 GCA_903935205.1 uncultured cyanobacterium
CCTGCCACTGGTTCAGGCATCACGCCGGGGTGAACTGCATCCCGGTGCTTACCTGCCAGCTGCACCAGGGCCTAGTCGCCCACGGCGAGCACCTCACCAGCCGCTGCCAGGGCTGGACAGACGACATGGTGCGCCAGAAAGGCTGGGCGCCGGAGGTTGCCTGACACGGTCGTCAGTTCATGCAAGTTGGTAATCGCAAGCGGCCGCCGCTGTCCCCGCGGGAGTCAGACCCTGGAGGTGACCTTCGGTGAGGAGATGCCAGACGGCGCGCCGCCCCTGCTCAAGCGGCGCAAGGAGCTCAGCCGTCAGCAGGCGATCAAGCTCTGGTCCGAAAGGCGTCAGCAGGGGTGGAGGGCCTGTGCACCCCAGTGGGATCCGCCACCACCACCTCTTGCATGAGGAGGAGCAGCCCAAACCAACCACCCTGTTCCTCTCTGCAGCCCAGGACAATGCGTGTAATGGCCGATTGTGCGGGGCTGCTGGCGGAGCGAATCTGGTTCCATCAACCCAGGGAGGAGCCACCGATGGCTGATAACCCACCTCAGCACGCGTAGAAGCAACGCTGACTGCAGGCCCCTGCTCCAACAGTCTTCCCCCATCCGTGGGCGGGTCGCCAGTTCAGACACCGAATGTTCGTCTGAACCGTCGACACTCCATCCGCACCGCCTCAGGTGCCCACCGGAGAATCAACTGCCTCACACCTGGAATGCTCGGCCCCAGGTGCCAACGCCAGCAGCTTCACTCCACTGTCATTGGAATGTTCGTGATTGATCCATGACCCTCGGGCTCTGCTCGGGGGTTTTTGGTTGGGTAGTGATTGCTCAGCCCTTCTGCTCCCCTGGTTCCGCACTGACCAACGCCAACCGGCAACCGGGATAAAGCTCCTGAGCGCTCTCGAGTGCTTCTTCCTTGCTGTTGGATTCCATTTCAACGGTGGTGGTGCCGTCTTCTGTGTCGACGATGAGTTCGTAGAGCAGGCCCATGGCGTTGGGGTGGGTTCCTGGGTCGTAGCTATGAACCGGGCGTTTCACGCCTCTGCGCTGTTGGGTTGCAGCAAAAAGCCCCCAGGCCATAGCCCAGGGCTCATTGTTTGATGCTTGGTTCAGCGGGCGTTAGCCCTTCCCAGCTCGCACCTCCCAGAACGCAGCCCCAACGCTGTAGCTGGCCACACCGCTCTGCTGCTCGTAGCTCTGGCGTGCCTTGAGTGCCTGTCTTGCACTGACTCCTCTGCAGCCAGTGCAGCCTTCAGCGCAAGAGCCCTGCAGTGCGTCCCAGCGGACGGATGTTGCTCACAGCAGCGCCTGGGCAGCGGCGCACGCGCACCCGGTAAGCGCAGTGGGCTGGACCGAAATGCTCAATCAAGGCTTCGCGGGCCTCGTGCTGGAGCTCCTCAAGAGTCGGGGCGGTGATGCGGATGGGCAGGGTGTCGGCCTGGGCTTCCAGGTGGCCAGGCCGTTCAGCCAGAACACGGAACACAACCTCACGCATGCGGGGGTATCTCCTTTCTTCCAGCACCATCCTTGGCTTGCTGACGCGCTCTGGCAGGTGTGGTCGGATACGGGGAACCGCCCCTGTGGGCACCTGTCCTTGCCAGGTCAGGAGAGCCAGCCACGCCCAGTAGCCAGGCTTGAGGCTTGCTGCACCGCCTCGATGCATCATGAATCAGAGGCCACGGCAAAGGATTCTCTCGGGTGACAGAGAGCGCCGTAAGGAGCTTCCGCTGCATGGATGGAAGCTTCTTTGACTGGTTCAAGCAAGCTGCCCAGGGCTCAGGCGCCACGCATGACAGCACTCAGCAGCGACAGGTTGATCAGGACGATGACGCTGGCGCAGAGCCAGCCCACGGCCTGCAGCCAAAGCGGTGCCCTCAGTTCGCCCATCAGGCTGCGCCGCCCGCAGAACCACACCAGCGGGATCACTGCGAAGGGCAACTGCAACGACAGCACTACCTGGCTCAGCACCAGCAGATTCGTGGTGGCCTGTTCCCCGAACAGGATCACCGTGGCCATCGCCGGGATCAGGGCGAGGCCGCGAGTGAGCAGTCGCCGCTTCCAGTCCGGCAGACGGATCTGCAGGAACCCCTCCATCACGATCTGGCCGGCCATGGTGGCGGTGAGCGTCGAGCTCTGGCCCGCCGCCAGCAGGGCCACCCCGAACAGCACGCTGGCCAGCGAGGTGCCCAGCATCGGCGTCAGCAGCCGGTAGGCCTCGCTCAGGTCCGTGACCGGCTGCGGTAGCCGTCCGTAGAAGCTGCCGGCGGCCAGCACCAGGATCGAGACATTGATCAGAAAGGCAAGGCTGAGGGCGATCAGGGTGTCCCAGGTGCTGAAAGCCAGGGCCC
>CAIZQU010000070.1 GCA_903935205.1 uncultured cyanobacterium
GCCGGGCATGGGAATCCAAGAGGGATTGGTTTGGTGTGAGAACCCCAAGCTCTCACGGCTCCCTGCCCGCCCAATGACCTGAGACTCGTTCTGACGCAACGCCTCTCGGGATTGTGTCCGTCAGTCAGCCACCCCGGTGAGCGACCTGGAGCCGCTGCGGGGCCTCAACAACCTTCAGACCCTGAACTGCAGCTCCACCCCGGTGAGTGACCTGGAGCCGCTGATTGATCTGGAAGCCCTGCAAAGTCTTAGCTGCCGTGATCTCAAAATCGGAGATTTTCCCCGCGAACTACTTTTCCGCGAGAGCCTACAACATCTCTATCTAGGCGGCGCCAGCATCCCAGGCATTCCTGAAGAGGTCTTGACATCGGACGCATATCCGTATTCCTACAACTGCCTCTCCGCCCTTCGCGCCCACATCCTCGATCTGGAAGCAGAAGCCATCCCGATCAACAGCGTCAAGATCCTTGTGCTCGGGAATGGCGGGGTGGGTAAAACCCAGCTCTGTCGCCACCTCGCCGGCGAACCCTACGATCCGGCGGTGCCCTCCACCCATGGCATCAGCGTGCAGGCGATTGCGCCGCAATCAGAGGGCGATTTCACCTATTACCTCTGGGATTTCGGCGGTCAGGATATCTACCACAGCACCCATACCCTGTTCATGCGCACCGCCGCGGTGTTTGTGGTGCTCTGGACGCCGGAACAGGAGGCCCTGCCGGCCAGCGATGACGACGATCCCCTGCAACGACGCCACCCGCTCAGCTACTGGCTCGATTACGTGCGCACCCTCGGCCGCCCCGATTCGCCCGTGCTGCTGGTGCAGAGCCAGTGCGACTCCGCCGCCCAGGCCAAACCCATGCCCCCCGTGGAGCCGGGCCTGCTGCAAAGCTTCGGCTGTCTGCGCCCCTGCAGCTTCAGCGCCCGCACCCGGCGCGGCGCCGCCAGCCTTCAGGAGGCCCTCGCCGATGCCAGCACCTACCTCCGCGATCGCGATGGCAGCAGCAGCATCGGCAGGGGCCGCCATCTGGTGTGGCAGCAGTTGGAGGCCTGGCGCCAGGCCGATCAACATCGGCCAGCCCCGCAGCGCCTGCACCGCAGCCTCAGCCAACAGCAGTTCGCCAGCCTCTGTGAGCAGATCGGGGCTGTCAGTTCCCCGCAAGCATTGCTGCAATTTCTGCACAACAAGGGCGTGGTCTTTCACAGCCCGGATCTCTTTCACGACCGCATCATCCTCGATCAATCCTGGGCGCTCGATGCGGTCTATGCCGTCTTCGAGCGCGGCTCCACCTATCCGTTGATCCGTGCCGATGATGGCCGTCTCTGGCCGTCCTGGCTCGCCAGCACGGTCTGGCGCGACTATGAACCCGAGGCCAGGGAGTTGTTCCTGAGCCTGATGCGCACCTGCGCCATCCTCTTCCCCTACAACCAGGCCGATGCCGACCTGGGCCAGGAGGCCTCCTACCTCGCACCCGAACTGCTGCCGCCCCGGTCCTCGCCAGCGGTGGAGCGGCAGCTGCTGGGCCGCTGGCAGGGCAGCGATCCCTCCCTCTGCCTCACCTACAGCTATGGCTTTCTCCACGACGGCCTGGCGCGGGCCCTGCTCTGCGATCTGGGCGACAAGGCCGGCGATGGCGGCGTCTACTGGCGCTATGGCGCCTGGGTCTACGACGCCCGCAGCGGCAGCATCGCGGTGCTGGACCAGCAGAGAACAGGCGAGCGCGGCGGGCGGATCACGATCCGCTTCCAGGGGGACACCTGCGGCGACCTGGCCGACTGGTTCCAGCAACGCCTGGCCGAGCGCAACCGCCAGTTCGGCTATGCCGATCTCCAACCCAGCAGCGCCGGTTCCCTGGCCAGCTCGGTGCAGCCCAGAAACCAACGCCTGCGGCTGGAAGCCAGACCTGGCGATCCGGCGGCCGCTGCACCTCCGCCCCAACTGGTGCCCGCGCCCCTGGAGGCCTTCCACAAAACCGGCCGGGAGGTCTTCATCTCCTATGCCTGGGGAGACAGCAGCCCCGCCGGCCAGGAGCGCCAACGGATTGTCGATCGGCTCGTGGCAGCGCTGCGCAGCCACAGCGAGGCGATCACGGTGCGCATCGATCGCGATGAGATGCGGCCCGGTGACCTGATCAGCGCCTTCATGGATCGCCTGGCCGGCGCTGATCGGGTGATTGTGGTGATCAGCGCCAAATATCTGCAATCGGAATATTGCATGTATGAGCTGTTCATGATCTATCAGCAGTGTCGTCGCCAGGCGGCGGACTTCCAGCGGCGCATCATCCCGATCATCCTGCCCGATGCGGGCCTCTCCGGGAAATCCATGGCACGGCTGCAGCCGGCCATTTATTGGCGTCAACAAAATAAGGACTTCGATGCCCTGGTCAAGGACAATCTTGGGGCCGTAGGCAAGAGGATGTATTCAAAATATCGCCTGATCAAAGATCTTGCCAGCAATAGCTCCGACATGATCGAATACCTTTATGATCAACTCCAGCCCCGCGACTACGACCATCCGATGACGGAAGGTTTTGCGGAGTTGTGCCGGCAGATCCTCGATCGCTGAGCGGCTCTTTCCCTCGGCCAGCTCCACGCTTAGGCTCCCTTTTTGCACCCGCCCCCCGCTACCCTGACTGCAAATCGGCCCCGCCGCCGTTGACCCACCTCTTCCTTTCCCACAGCAGCGCCGACGACGGCTTCGTGCGCGAGTTGCGACAGGCATTGGCCGATCTGGGACAGGAGGTGTGGATCGATTCGCGCCAGCTCAAGGGGGGTGATCCGCTCTGGAGTGCGATCCAGATGGCGATCGAATCGGCCGCGGGGTTGGCGGTCCTGGTCAGTCCCAAGGCGTTCGAATCGGATTGGGTGGTCAGGGAGCTGAAGCACGGGCTCAAGGTGCAAGCCGAGCGGGGACGGTCTGCTTTTCCCGTGGTCCTGCTGACGCTCGATGGCACGAAACCCGGTTCTCTGGCGGGCTATTTCGCTGAAAAACCCACCTACATCCCGCTGAGCAGCGCCCCCGGCGGCACCACGGCCGCCCTCCACGACATCCTGGTGGCCATTGGCCTCCGTCTCCCCACCGACCGGCCGCCGGTGCCCCAGCCGCGGCCGGAGCCGGTGGCGGAGCTGGTGCTTGAACTCAGCGACCTCGGCTTCCAGGAGCAGGACGGCGTGCGCCGCGCCGCCGCCCGCGCCCGCCTGGTCTACGAGGCCGCCATCGCCGGCCAGCCGGAGGTGGTGAGTGAGCAGATGTGGCGGCTGATCGCCCCGCTCGGGCCGGTCGAGGCGGAGGAGCTGGGCTGGTACCTGGAGCGCTGGCCGGTGTGGCCCAACCCGCTGCTGGCCGATCGGGCCAAGCGGGTGGAGGCGAACCTGATCGCCTGGGGCCAGGCCCTCCACGGCGCCGCCCTGCCGCTGCAGCCCACGGCGAACGTGCTCCAGGCCTGGGCGGGGGTGGAGGCGGGGGCCAGCCGACGCTTCTCCGTATCCGTGGATGATTCGCCGCTGCACGGCTCCAGCGAGGCGGAGCACCAGGCCGCCCGCGAGGCCGCCACCGCCCTGCTCGCCCTGCCCTGGGAACTGCTCCACAACGGCGCTGGCTTTCTGTTTCAAGGCGCCCGGCCCACCCGCGTGCGCCGCCGGCTGCCGAACAAGCGGACCCTCGCGGTGCCGGTGGTGGCGCCACCGATCCGGGTGCTGCTGATCACCGCCCGCCCGGAAGACGACGCCTGCGGTTACCTCGACCATCGCGCCAGCGCCCTGCCCCTGGTGGCCGCCACCGAGGAGCTGGGCGAGGTGCTGCGCCTCACCTTGCTGCACCCCGCCACCTACCCCGCCCTGGAGGCGGAGCTGGCCCGAGCCCAGCAGGCCGGAGAGCCCTATCACGTGGTGCATTTCGACGGCCACGGCGTCTACGACCGCCGCGTCGGATTGGGCGGCCTCTGCTTTGAAGATCCCAGCGATAGCCACAAGCTCACCGGGCGCCGCCACCAGACGGTGTACACCAACCAGCTGGGGCCGCTGCTGAAGGATTACCGCATCCCGCTGGTGCTGCTGGAGGCCTGCCAGAGCGCCCAGGCAGAAGCGGGCGCCGAATCGGTGGCCAGCGAATTGCTGCAGCGGGGTGTGGCCTCGGTGGTGGCGATGAGCCACAGCGTGCTGGTGGAAACGGCGCGGCGGTTTGTGGCCGCCTTCTACGCCGAGCTGGCCAAGGGCCAGCGGGTGGGCCAGGCGATGCTCGCCGGCCAGCGGGCCTTGCACAGCGACCCCAGGCGCGGCCAGCGCTACGGCATCGGCGAGCTGACCCTGGCCGACTGGTTTGTGCCGGTGCTGTATCAGGAAAAGGACGACCCCCAGCTGTTCACGGCCACCCCCGCGCCCCAGACCAAGGAAGACCTGCGCTCCCGCTCGCGGGCAAGGCTGGGGGCGGTGCCGCCGGAGCCTGCGAATACGGGCTTTGTGGGCCGCAGCCGCGATTTGTTGGCGCTGGAGCGGCTGCTGCGCCAGGAGCGCTGGGCGGTGGTGCGCGGCCAGGGGGGCGAGGGCAAGACGGCGTTGGCGGCGGAATTGGCCCGCTGGCTGGTGCGCTCCCAGCAGCTGCGGCGCGCGGCGTTCGTGAGTGTGGAGCTCTGCAGCCACAAGGATGCGGTGCTCGATGCCCTCGGCCGCCAGCTGGTGGGCGCCGACTACTCCGCCGCCAAATACGACAACCCCGAGCAGGCGCTGCTGCCGATCGAGCGGGCCTTGCGGGAGCAGTCCACCCTGCTGGTGATCGACAACATGGAGAGCGTGCTGCTGCCCCCCTATCTCGACACGCCGGAACTGCTGAGCGAGGAGGCGGCGCTGGAGCTGCAGGAGATTTTGGCGTTGGCGGAACGGCTGCTACGGGCGGGCGAAACGCGGCTTGTGTTCACCAGCCGCGAGGCCCTGCCGGCACCGTTTGAGGCGAACTCTCAGCGCTGGGAGCTGCACCAGCTGGGCAAGGGCGATGCGGTGGCGTTGATCGAGCGCTCCCTTGCCGCGGTCGAGATCAGCGGCGCCCCGGGCGCTGGGGCGGGGGCAGCAGCCCTGGAGGCCCGGCGGGAGGACATCGAAGCGCTGGTGGATGCCGTGCAGGGCCACGCCCGCACCCTGGCGCTGCTGGCCCCGGAGCTGCGCCGCCGCGGCGTGGCGGCCACCCAGGCGGCCCTGGTGGAGCTGATGCAGCAGATGCAGCAGCAGGTGGCCCCGCTGCCGGCGGACGATCCACGCCGCCGCGAGCAATCACTGTTCGCCAGCGTGGAGCTCTCCCTGCGGCGCCTTTCGGCGACCAACCGGGAGCGGGCGCGGGTGTTGGGGGTGTTCCACGGCGGCGTGAACCTCGCTTTGCTGCAGGCGATGACGGGCTGGGAGGCGGCGGAGGTGGAGGGGCTGGCGATGGAGCTGGTGGGCACCGGCCTGGCCACGCCGAATCCTTACAACCACCTCTCGCTCAATCCAGCCCTCTGCCCGTATCTCAAGGCCAGCCTCAGCGAGGCGGAGCTGCAGGGGCTCACGGCAGGCTGGCTGGAGGCGATGGCCTCCTATCTCGACTATCTCAATCAGCAGCAAAGCCAGAACGCGGAAGTGGCGGCGACGCTGACGCTGCTGGAGTTGCCCAATCTCTTTGCCCTGCTCGATCGCTCCCGGGCCGTCGCCGATCCCGCAACCACAATTCAGCGGACCACCTCCCTCTACAGCCTGCTGAGAAATTCGGGCAAACCGCGGCTGCTGGAGCGGGTGGCTCGGGTGCGCGAGGCCGCCGCCGCCGCCCTGGGCGAGGGCCCCTCGCATGCACGCTTTCAGGCCAGCCGCACCCGCATCGAGCAGCAGCTGGAGGCTTGGCAGCTGCGGGAGGCGTTGGCAGGTGCGCAAGCGTTGCTGCAGCAGGCCCAGGCGGCGGGGGAAGCGGCCTATGCCGAGGCGGACTACGACCTGGCGATGGCCTTCTGGCTGCTGGGTCGGGTGTTGAAAAGAGGGGGCGGAGCGCAGCAGGCCCTGCCGCTGCTGCAGGAGGCCGGCCGGCGCTTTGAGGGCATCTCCAACAAGCGCCCGGGTGTAGGCGCGGAAAAAATGGCATCCGCCTGCCTCACGGAACAAGGCGATTGTCTGCTCATCCTGGGCCGTTACGACGCTGCGGCCGCTGCCTACGAGGAAGCGATCCGCAGAGATGAACAACGGGGGGCTCTACGCGACGTTGCCGTGGGCAAAGGCCAACTCGGCACCGTCCGCCTCCAGCAGCATCGCTATGCCGAGGCCCTAAAGGCCTACCAGCAAGCCCGCGGCACCTTCTCGCGCCTCAATGAACCGGGCAGCGTCGCCATCGCCTGGCATCAGATCGGCAGGGTGCATCAGGAAGAGGGCCAGCCGGAGGCGGCGGAGGAGGCCTACAACCAATGCCTGGCGATCAAGGTGCGGCTCAACGATCAGGCCGGGCAGGCAGGCACCCTGGGGCAACTGGGCAATCTCTACGATGAGGTTCTGCAGCGGCCGGACGAGGCGGTGCCCTTCTTGCGGCGGGCGGCGGAGATCTATCGGGAGATCGGGGATCAAGCAAGCGAAGGAAGGACCCAGAACAATCTGGCGGATACCCTCAACAAATTCGAGCGCCTTGAGGAGGCCAGGCTGGCTATTCGCCGCGCCATCGACTGCAAAGCGCCGTTTGGCCATGCGGCTGAGCCCTGGAGAAGCTGGGCCATCCTCGCCAAAATCGAAACCGCGGCTGGTAATTCCTCCGCCGCCGCCGATGCGCGGCACCAGGCTCTTACCGCCTTTCTCGCCTACCGCCGCGATGGCGGCGAAAATCAAAGCGGATCAGGCCGCCTGGCGCTGGCCGTCCGCCAGGCCCTCGCCAACGGTGATCCAGCCGAAGTCGCCTCCGCCCTGCAGCAGCTCACCGCCGATCCGGATTTTGCAAACCAGCTCCCCTTCCTCACAGCCCTCCAGGCGATCACCGCCGGCAGCCGCGACCGCTCCCTCGCCGAGGATCCCGGCCTCAGTTATGACCAAGCCGCCGAAGTGCTGCTGCTGATTGAGGTGCTGGAAGCAGAAGCCGGCGGCTGAACGCCCTGCCTGCCCTGCCCTGGGTGATCCCATCCTGCGAAGGCCGCTCCGCCTCTGTGGCCAATCGGCCCTGGCGATGGGCCTGCCCCATCCTCAGCGCCTCTGCCGGAAAGCAGCGTCTGATCGCCTGCTCCAAAGCCTGGGTCCAAGATTGGGGCCAAGAATGGGGGCCAAGAAAGGGCCAAAGAATGGTTGAGGCCCGAAGATCCAGGCCCGTCTGGCGAGCCGCTGAGGCCGGTGTTGCGCGCCCGCTTGGCGAGCCGTTGAGGCCCATCGTCCGCTGCAGCTCTCGCCCCCTTGCCAGCAACTTGGCCCCCGGCATGGCCTGCAGCCCATCCCCGCCTCCTCCCGCCAGCCCATCCAGCTGATCGCGGCAGCATTCGTGAGCGCCCTCCCTTTGTTCCAGCGCCCTCCCCCAGGTCCAGCTCCCTCCCCCTGCTCCACCGGCCTCCCTCAGCCCCCACCAGCCGCTCAGCCCGCCTCCAGCCAGCGCACCGGATCTCCCACCGTCAGCGGCCCGCCCGCCAGCACGCTCAGGCGGATGCCGGCGGTGACCCGGTTGTGGCGGGCGGTGGCTCGCAGGATCTCCAGGGTTTGCGGCAGGTCGCCCTGGGCCAGGGTGGTGATCACGCAGCGGGGACAGCCGCCCTCGACCCGTAGCCGCAGCCGATCGCCGATCGCCAGCACCCCACCGGTCCAGCGCTCCTCCACAAAGCCGCTGCCGCCGCTGGCTTCGATCAGCAGGTTGGGCCGGAACCGCTCCACGGCGAAATCAAGGCCAGGCGCCAACCGCCGCAACTCCGCCAGGGTGGCGGTGCTGATCGCATGAACGGGGCAGGCATCAAAGAAGGTGCCCGCCGGTAACACCAGCTCATTGGTCACGTTCTGGAAGGCGCGGCCCTCCACCTCCGGCCAAAACTGGTCGAGGCTGGCCCCGCTCGGCGGCTGATCGAGCAGCGTCACCGCCCGGCCGAGCCGCTGCGACAGGCGCTCCGCCAGGGCCGGGTCATCGCTGCGCAGGCTGGTCACCGGCGCGTCGGAACCATCAAAGGGCCCCGTCAGCTCCAGCGGAGGCAGGGGTTCGCCGGCCCGGGGTTCGGCCAGATAGCGGGCCCGGAAGGCGAGCAGATCGCCCCACAGCCGCGGGTTCTTGGCGCTGGCCACCCGCCCCAGCGCCCCATCCCAGAGGGCATAGCCCCGGTCGCCCACCACCCCGCGCGCCTCCACCTCCAGCCGCTCCAGCCGCTCCCCCAGCATCGACTTGAGCGGATAGCGCCACAGGGCCGCCACCTGGCCCACCACGGTGCCGGCGGCAGGCGCTTCGGCCAGGGAAACGGATGCCATGGCACCGGGGACGCAGGAAGAATCCACTGTGCCCGCCTGGGGCGCCAGCGCCGGTGGCGGCAGCTACCGCCAGCAGCCTGTGGCGCGTTGCCGTCGTGGCTTCAGATCCATGGGGCGATCCCGCCATGGAACGGAACGGGGTCTCCCATGGATCCCATCCGCATCGCCTGGCGGCAGCGTGCCAACGGGCAGACGGATTGCACGGCAGCTGATCGTGCGCTGAAGACATCGTGCAATCAAGACATCCTGCACTGAAGACACGGAGCTGTTCTTGCTGCCCTTTGTCTCAGGATGAAGCCGCCATAGGCGCCCGATCGGCTCTGCCCTTGGTCAGGGTCTGGCCTGTCGCTCTACGCGCAAGGGGCTCCCGGGCGGGGCAGCAGATCATCGGCCCCTGAGGCAGCTCCCTCCCCACCCCCTCGCCGCCTGGCCCCATCCCCAGATCAGCAGCCCCGCGCACCTCGCCCCCCACCAGCGGCACCACCCCCCGATGGCCCTGAGGGCCGCAGCCGCCCGAGGCCGGTTCAACGCCCAAGCCAGCGGTGTGCCGATCAGCCACACCAGCTCGGCATCGACCCGCCTGATCGCCCGATCCCGCGGAACAGGGACCATCCCGGCAGCGGCGGCGATCGCGAGGCTCAGGCGATCAGGCGATCAGAACAAAATTTGATCGGCCCATTGCTCCCATCTTTGAGCGCCCATCCCGCCGAGCTGTTGTGGTCCCCATGGACCCCTCTTGCGGTCCTCTTGCGGTCCTCTTGCGGTCCTCTTGCACCCCTGTGGCGGCCCTCTTTTTTCTCAGGCTGATGCTTGTGCTTATTCCTCTCTTTTTTTCCTGTTGATGTCCTGTTGTTTTCCTGTTGTAACAAAAAAGGCGGGGCCAGATCGCTATTCCTAGCTTCCTGGTGCTTGCGTCCATTGCCGCAGCCGCGATCCCATGCCGGCGGATCCCGCAGCCGCAATCCGCCCCCCTCCCCATCGCTTGATGTTCCGTTCCCGATCGACGACCCAACCCGCCCCTTCCTCCACAGGCGCCGGGCTGGCGACTGCGCCGCAGGACCTGCAGGCGAGGCTGCTGCACCATCTCAATCAGCTGGTCCATCCGCGACACGCCAGCTGGGATGCCATCGGGCTGCTGGGGGTGCGCACGGCGATCCGGGAGGTGCTCGGCCGCTATGGGGCGGTGGAAGACCAGGCCTTTGAGGACCGGGGCGTGGCGGGGCACAACCTGATCCTGCGCCTCCCGGGCCTCCATCCGGAGCGGGAGCCACTGCTGCTCGGGGCCCACTACGACGCGGCGATCCATTGCCCCGGCGCCGACGACAACGCCACCGGCGTGGCCACCCTCCTGGAGCTCGGCCGCGCCCTGGCCGAACGGCCATCGCCGCGACCGGTATGGCTCGTGGCCTTCGATCAGGAGGAAAGCGGCCTGCACGGCAGCCGGGCCCTGGCCCGCAGGCTCCAGGCGGAAGGCCAGCGGCTGCATCTGATGCTCAGCCTGGAGATGCTGGGCTACACCAGCACCCAGCAGCGTTATCCCCTGGCGGCGATGCGCCATCTCTATGGCGAGCGGGGCGATTTCATCGCCGTGGTCGGCAACGCCAGGGCCGCCCTGCCGATGCTGACCCTCTGGCGCAGCCTCGCTCGCTCCGTCCCCACCAAACTGCTGCCGGTGCTCGCTGGTGGCCAGCAGCTGCCCGTGACCCGGCGCAGCGACCACAGCCCGTTCTGGGATGCCGGCTACAACGCCGTGATGGTCACCGACACCTCCTTCCTGCGCAACCCCAACTACCACCAGCCCAGCGACACGATCGCCAGCCTCGATCTGCCCTTCCATGCCGCCGTGACCCGCGGCCTGGAGGCCGCCATCCATGCCCTCTGAGGGCCCTGTCGGCCTCGGAGACCGCGGCCCCCGGGGCCGATGCCCTGGCTCCTGGATCTAAGAGCCTGTTGCGCGTAGCCGTATTGGCCCCAAATCCATGGGCTGATCCCGCCCATGAGCGAATGAGGGCCCCACATGGATCTCGTTCGCATAGAGCCTGCGGCGCTGTTTCAAAGGGCAGAGCCATTGCGCCGTAACAGATCTCGCGCTGAGGGTGCTGAGGTGTTCTCGACGCCCTTTGTCTCAGGATGAGGCTGCGACAGCTGCCTGATGGGGCTGTCATTGTTCAGGGCCTGGCCTGTCGACTTACACGCAACAGGCGCCTAGGGCACCGCCAGGATCCGCTCCAGGTCAACCAGCAGACGCTCCAGGGCCACCCCCCGGCTGGCCTTGAGCAACAGGGCGTCACCAGGCCGCAGCCAGGGCACCAGCACGGCCGTCGCCGCCTCTGGATCCGCCACCCGCTCCAGACGAGCCAGGCCCGCCGCCGCCGCCACCATCGCCTCCCCCTCGGCGCCGGCGTCAACGATCAGCAGGCCATCGAGACCGAGTGTGGCGGCGCGACGGGCCACCCTGGCGTGAAGGTCCAGGCTCTGATCGCCGAGTTCCAGCATCGTGCCCAGCACCGCCCAGCGCCTGCCACCCGGTGGCAGGTTCTGGCGGGCCAACAGCTCCAGGGCCGCGAGCACCGCCTCGGGGGACGCGTTATAGGTTTCGTCCAGCACCTGCACACCGCCAAGCTCCAGGCGGCGGCTGCGGCCCCCCGGCACCTCCACCCTCAGGCAATCCAGGTCCTCGTCGGCCACACCCAACTCCTTGGCCACCGCCAGGGCCAACAGCAGGTTGCGGGCGTTGTGACGGCCCGGCAGGGGCAGGGGCAGGGGGGGGCGATCGGGCAGCTCCAACCAGTCGCCGCCCTCCGCACCGGCGTCGCCCTGGTGGAGGCGAGCCGTCAGCTGCGGCGCCGGCGTATCCGGCGCCAGATCATCGTCGGCCAGGGCCACCCGGCAGACCCGGCCACCCCAGACCGGCGCCAGCGCCGCCTCCAGCAGCGGATCCCCGGCGGGAATCACCACCAGCCCATCGGGCCGCAGCGCCGCCGTGATCTCACACTTGGCCGTGGCGATCGCCTCGCGGCTGCCCAGCCGACCGATATGGGCTGTGCCGATGTTGGTGATCACCGCCACATCGGGCTCGGCGCAACGGCTCAGCCGGTCGATCTCACCCAGGCCGCGCATGCCCATCTCCACCACCAGGGCGGCGCTGCCGGCATCGGCCCGAAGCAATGTCAATGGTGCACCGATGTCGTTGTTGTCGTTGCCGCTGCTGGCCACCACCGGACCGAGGGGCGCCAGCGCGGCGCGGATCAGCTCACGGGTGGTCGTCTTGCCCGCCGAACCGGTCACCGCCACCACCGGCAGCGCCAGCCTGCGGCGCCAGAGCCGACCCAGCTCCTGATAGGCCGCCAATGTGTCATCCACCAGCCAGATCGGACGACCCAGGGCCGCCAGGGCCGCCCGCCGCTCCTCGCTGACCCGGTCCCGGGCGGCGATGGCCGCCGCCGCTCCAGCGGCGAGGGCGGCGTCCAGGAAGCGATGGCCATCGAAACGCTCCCCCACCAGTGGCACGAACAGGGCACCCTCCAGATCGGCGCGACTGTCGGTGCTGACGCGCTGCAGCATCGCCGGCACCGCCCCATCCCCGAGCGGAGGCCCCCAAAGTGCGCTGAGCTGATCGCAGGGCAGGGTCATCGCGGCGCGTCGCTGCTGTCGAGCAGGATCATGCCGGAACCGACCCGCGCTGGCCGCCCCAGGGGGCGATCGCGGCCATCGACCAGCTCCAGCCGCTCATAGCCCAGGTCCTGACTTCTGGCCAGCCAGCCATCCGCCAACCGCTGGCGCTCCACCAGCGGCAGGGCCGCAAACGGGGCAGCGAGGCGCAGGCGCAGCAATCCCTCCGCCGCTGAGGTCTCCACGGCCATGGCCCAGGCTGGCGGCATCTCCCCCAGCAGGGCCCGGAGCAGCAGGGCCGCCTGGGCATCGCCATCGACGGGGCCTGCGCTGGCAGCGGCGGGGGTGGGGGCGGCGGCTGGATCAGCGGACCCGGAGCCAGGGGCCGGGGCTCGCGGGCTGGTCGGCGGGGGAGCAGGCGAATCGCTCGCCGTTTTGGTCGTCTTTTTGCTCGTCTTGTTGGTCGTCTTGTTGCTCGGCCTGCTCGGCAGATCGGCTGCCAGATCGGCCGGTAGCTCGGCAGATGAATCGGCAGGCAAGTCGCCAGATGGATCGGCAGGCAAATCGCCAGATGAATCGGCGGATGGATCGGCAAGCGAATCGCCTGGCGAATCGGCCGGCGGCTGGCTGGGCCCCGCCGGTTCGCCTTCGGCTGCTGGATCGAGCGCGGGGGCGGAGACGGGCGGCGGGCTTGGGGCAGGCGGGGGCGCTGGGGGCGATTCAGCCCGGGGCCGCGCTTCGGGGGCAGGGGCCGCGGCGGGGGCAGCGGGCGACAGGACCGGAGTGGCGACGGGGGTGGTGGCACCCCGCCTGCGGGCGAGCATCACCCCCGCCGGCAGCGACAGCACAGCCACCAGCAACGCCAGCAGCAGCGGCCAGAACAGGGACGCCTGCCCCCGGGGCCACCACCGCGGCAACAGCACATCACCCTGGCCGTTGCGCCGCCAGAGCTCCCTCAGCCGCAGCCCCAGCGAAGCCAACACGGCGATCGCTGCGGCGCCGAGCCGCCGCCAGGGATCCTCATAGGGTGCGGGCAGGCCGGAGCCAGGCTCCGGCCGCGATCGCCTCATCCTTCACCCAGGCGGCGGAACAGGGAGAGGGGATTGCGGGAGCGGGTCGGAGGGCTGGGGGCCGGATAGTCCGGCTGTTGTTCGGGGGTCTCGCCCTTGTTGCGCAGGCTCGGATCCGCCCCCTGACCCTGGGAGAAGCGCTCCACCTCCTCAGCATCCGGGGTGGGTTCCTTCACACCGCAGACCTCGCGATACATCTGGTCGTATTCGCGGGCCGAACGCTGCCAGCTGAAGTCCTGACCCATCGCCCGAAGCTGCAGGGCGCGCCAGCTGTCGGCATGGCGATAGGCCTCCCAGGAGCGCACGATCGCGGTGTAGAAATCCACCGGCTCGTAGCGGTCGAAGCAGAAGCCGGTACCCGTCTGGGCGCGGGGGTCATGGGGGGGCACCGTGTCGACCAGGCCACCCACCTTGCGCACCACCGGGATGGCGCCGTAGCGCATGGCCAGCAGCTGGCTGATGCCACAGGGCTCGAAACGGCTGGGCATCAGGAAGGCGTCGCTGCCGCCGTAGATCAGCCGCGACAGGGCGTCGTCATAGGTCAGGAACACGGCGAACCGCCCCGGATGGCGCGCCGCCATCTGCCACAACCCGGATTCATAGCCCCGATCCCCTGTGCCCAGCACCACAAACTGGCTATCGGTGTAGGCCAGCACCCGATCCGCCACCTGCAACAGCAGATCCACCCCCTTCTGGTCCACCAGCCGGCTGACCATTCCCATCAGATAGGTGTCGGGGTTGACCGCCAGCCCCATCCGCTCCTGCAACAACTTCTTGTTCGCCGCCCGACCGCCGAGGTCGGCCATGCTGAACGGTGCCACCAGTGCGCTGTCGTGGCTGGGATCCCAGTCCTCGGTATCGATGCCATTGAGGATGCCGCGCAGCTTGCCGCTGATGAAATTGAGCAGGCCCTCCAGCTTTTCCCCATATTCCGAGGTGCGAATCTCCTGGGCATAGGTCGGCGACACGGCGTTGACGCGGTCGGCATACAACAACGCAGCCGCCATGGTGTGGTCACCCTGCATGTACCAAGGGCACCAGGTCATGCGATCAAGCTTCCAGCGCCATGGACCCTGATACTTGAGGTTATGGATCGTGAAGACGGTGCTGATCTCAGGGTCCTGGTGCATCCAGACCGGAATCATCCCCGTGTGCCAATCATGGCAGTGCAGCACCTGGGGTTTCCAGCCACCATTCCAGGCAAACTCGGCCGTGGCACTGGCGAAGAAGGTGAAGCGCCAGTCCTCGTCCTCACCCCCGTAGATCCGCTCCGGATCGAAGACCGGATGGCCGACCAGATAGATCGGCAGGCCGTTGCTGGGATGGCGGGTTTCAAAGATCGCGAAATCCGTTCCCATCGTGTGCCCCCTCCAGATCGGCTCCGGGCTGATCTGCAGGCGGCTCCACAGCTTGCCGTAGCCCGGCATGATGATGCGCACGTCATGTCCCAGGGCCGCCAGCGCCGGCGGCAGGGAGCCGACCACATCCCCCATGCCACCCACCTTGACCATCGGTGCGCACTCGGCGGCAGCAAACAGGATGCGCATCTTCTCGGGATGAAGTGGGCGCCACTGTACGGGGCTTGTCGCAGCTGATCTGGAACCTCAGGGAAGCACCGTGACCGGCATACCGACGCTGACCAGGTCGTAGAGCACCTTCACGTGTTCGTCGTAGAGGCGCACGCAGCCGTGGGAAAGGGCCCGGCCGATGGTCCAGCGGTGGGGTGTGCCATGGAAGCCCGCCACCACACACCCCCGGAAATCGAGCATCTGCTCCCCATCCCAACCCTTGCGGCCCGCGCAATCGCGGTGGAAGCCGATCCAGCGGCTGCCCAGGGGATTGGCGGCGCCAGGGGGTAGGCGCGCGCCCGTCTGCGGGTGTTCCCAAATGGGATGGGCCGTCTTCTCCAACACCTGGAAGCGGCCGGCCGGGGTCTCCCAGCCGGGCATGCCCACCGCCACGGGAAAGCGATGCAGGGGCCGGCCGTTCTCGAGCACGGTCAGCAGCCGGCGGCTCCGCTCCAGCACCAGCTCCCTCTGACCCGTTCCCGTTCCCGTTCCCGTCCCCGTAGCCGCTGCCGGAGGAGCCAGCGCCGGAGCCCATGGGGCTGGGCCGGGGGCTACCACCGCTGCCGGAGCCGGCGGCGGTGGTGTCGGCAGCGGCGGCGCAACGGCCGGGGCGCTCCCCTCCCCAGCGCTCCCCAGGCCCGCCCCTGCGCTGCCGGGGAGAGGGGCGGGCAGCGGCCCCAGGGCCTGCCCTGGTCCCACCAGCCCGGAGCCGCCGCCACCCGGAGCCGGGAGCGAGCCCCCTGGACCGGCACTGTCGCCCGCCCCCATCCCCGGACCGATCACCAGCGGGCCATCCCGTTCCAGCAGGGCGGCACCGGATGGGGGCGGGCCGCTGGCCGCGGGGCCAGCCCCGCCGGCACCGCTGCGATCGGATCGGCCAGGAGCGGCGCCTGCGGCTGCCGCAGGCGCCTGCGACGCGGCCGGTGCGCCCGGGGGCGCAGCCGGAGCAGCCGCCATGGTGCCGGGGATGGGGGGGGCGGCCCCGCCGTCGCCCAGCCCGGGCGTACCCCAGGCCCTGGCCAGGGGATGCGCCGGCTCGCCGGGACCGGCCATCGCCGCCTGGGACGGGCTGGCCGCCAGCCAGCCGAGCGGCAGGCCCAGCAGAAGCGGCAGCGACACTGCCACCAGCCTGGGCCGGCCGCTGCCGCAAGCCCCGATCGGCAGGCCGGTGCCCAGGGGCGATGGGGCAGGGGCGATCGCCAACCGCCGCGGCGGGATGGTGGATGCGGTGCTCACGCGGGGCTGGGCAGCTGGCTGGCTGCGGCAGGGGTCTGCGGGGTGCTGCGAGCTCTCACGCTATCGGCACCCCCGCGGTGGCGGCGGCTCAGGGCAGCCAGGGGCTTGCGGAGAAGTCGGGCTCGCGGCGCTCGAGGAAGGCATTGCGCCCCTCCTGCCCCTCGGCGGTCCGGTAGAAGAGATGGGTCGCCTGCCCCGCCAGCTCCTGCAAGCCCGCCAGGCCATCGGTCTCGGCGTTGAAGGCCGCCTTCAGGCAGCGGATCGCCGTGGGGCTGTGGCCCAGCACCTCCCTGGCCCAGGCCACCCCCTCCTCCTCCAGTCGCTCCAGCGGCACCACCGCATTCACCAACCCCATGGCCAGGGCCTGATCGGCGTTGTATCGGCGGCAGAGAAACCAGATCTCCCGCGCCTTGCGCTGCCCCACCACCCGGGCCAGGTAACCGGCCCCGAACCCGCCATCGAAGCTGCCCACCCGCGGCCCCGTCTGACCGAACACGGCGTTCTCCGCCGCCAGGCTGAGATCGCAGAGCAGATGCAGCACCTGGCCACCGCCGATCGCATAGCCCGCCACCAGGGCGATCACCACCTTGGGCAGGCTGCGGATCAGCCGTTGCAGATCCAGCACGTTCAGCCGCGGCAGCCCGGACTCATCGAGATAGCCCCCATCCCCCCGCACGCTCTGGTCGCCACCGGCGCAGAAGGCCCAGGCCCCATCGGCGGCCGGACCATCGCCGGTGAACAGCACCACCCCGATCGTTGGATCCTCCCGGACCCGGGTGAAGGCATCGCACAGCTCCTGAACCGTGGCGGGCCGGAAGGCATTGCGCTTCTCCGGCCGGTTGATGCTGATCCGGGCGATCCCCTCTTCGCTGCGCAGAAAACGGATATCGCGGTAGTCGCCCCAGGAGCTCCAGCGCACCGGAGACGGAACAGCGGCGGGCTCGCTCATCACGGTGCAGGGAGCTGGGAGGCCATTGTGCGCAACCGCCGGCGCAGGGCGGCATCGGCCTGGCGATCGGTGGCCACCAGCAGCAGGCTGAGCGGCTGCTCCAGGGCCCAGCGAAGGGCGTCCGCCAGCTGAGCCGGGGCTGTCAGCCGTCGACCCGGCACCCCGTGCACGGCGGCGAGGGCCAGGGGATCCACCGCCTGGGGCATGGCGAACAGCCGCTCGAAGGCCACGCCACCCTCAGCGGTCGAACGGATCGGCAACTGCTCGAAGATGCCGCCGCCGCCGTTGTCGATCACCACCACCGTCAGCCGGCCGCGCAGCTGCCGATGCCAGAGCCAGCCGTTGCTGTCATGCAGCAGGGCCAGGTCGCCGCTGAGCAGCAGGCAGGCCCCCAGGGCCTCCGCCAGTCCGCAGGCCTCCGAGAGGGTGCCATCGATCCCGGAGGCGCCGCGGAACCCGAACAGGGGCCGTGCGGGGCCGGCCGGATCGGCAAAGCTCTCCCAGTCGCGCACCGGCGAGCTGTTGGCCAGCATCAGCGGCAGCCCAGGGGGCAGCAGCCGGCTGAGCTGACGGGCCAGGGCTGGTTCGCTCCAGGGGGAGGCAGCGGCCCCGTCGTCGGCCAGGACCTGATCCAGCAGGGCCTGCACCCCGGCCTCGGCCCGCTGCCAGGTCTGGCGCAGCCGCAGGCTGGCGGCCGTCGGCCGGCCCTCCTCCAGGGCGCCCTGGGCGGCCAGCCATGTGGCCAGTCCCTGCGGCACCTGGGCGCTCGCCGCGCCCAGGGGATCGAGGGGACGCGGATCGCCCTCGCTCACCACCACCTGCTGGCCGCCCAGGCCCGCCAGCCAGCGCTCCAGCCGCCGGCTGGCGGGCAGGGATCCGAGCCGCAGAACCTGGGGGGCGGCCAGATCCGCCGCCGCTGCCTCCAGCAGCAGGTCATAGCCGGCGACGGCCTCCAGATCCGACCAGCCCCGCAGGCCGGAGAGACCATCGGCCAGCAGCGGCCAGCCGCTGCGCCGCTGCCAGCGAACCAGGGCCTCCCGGTAGGCCGGCCAGCTGTGGCGGGACCCCCGCCAGGGCCCCGCCACCACCAGGCCGGGACGGTCGGGGTCGAGGCTGGCGGCGGCCGGAATCGAGGCGGGGGCCGGACCGCCATCCATCGGCGGCACAGGATGCGCCGGTTCCGGGGATGCCAGCCGTTTCAGAAGCGGAGCCACGGCGTCCAACCCGGCCCGATCGGGATGGAGCGGCTCCTCGAAGGGGAGGTTGAGATGCACAGCGCCGGCGGCTGCCGCCCCCCGGCGACCGAGGCAGTGCTCGATGGCCTGAAGCGCCAGCCGCTCCAGGTCCGGAGGGGCCAGGCTGGCCAGGCCGGTGGCTGGACCCTCGCCGTACCACCGGCAGCAGGGCCGCAGAAAATCCTCCTGGTTGACGCTCTGGTTGGCGCCGCAGCCCTTGAGCCGGCCGGGCCGGTCGGCGGTGAGCAGCAACAATGGAATGGTGCCGTGATCGGCCTCCACACAGGCCGGCAGCAGCTGGGCCACCGCCGAACCGGAGGTGGTGATCACCGCGGCGGGCATCCCCTCGGCCCGACCCAGGCCGAGGGCGAAGAAGGCGGCGGAACGCTCGTCGATGGCGGTGTGCAGCCGCAGGCCCAGGGGCTCCAGCAGGGAGGCCGCCACGGCCAGGGGGGCGGAACGGCTGCCGGGGCAGAGCACCAGATGGCGCAGGCCGCATCGCCCCAGGGCGGCGAGCAGGATCAGGGCAGCGGCGAGATTGTCGGCCGCCGTGATCCCGCCGGAATCGGCAGCGGCTGCGGGGGGCTGGTGCGGGGGGTTGGACTCCGGGCTGACAGCCACCGGGCGAAACGCAGGGCGAGGATGGTGCAGTGATCATCCTCAGCCGCGCGCCGATGTCAGCCGAACCCGCCGAGCAGGTCGAGGGACCACCCCCACCAGCGCCCGGGGGGGAGGCAACAACGGCCAGCTGGGGCGGCCTGGGTCGCCAGCTCCTTTCGCTGCTGCTCTGGGTGGGTCTGGCGCTGGTGCTGCGCACCTGGGTGGTCGAACCCCGCTGGATCCCATCCGGATCGATGCTTCCCAGCCTGCAACTGCAGGACCGGATCCTGGTGGAAAAGCTCAGGCCCCGATTGGGGCTGCCCCTGCGGCCCGGCACGGTGGTGGTGTTCCATCCCCCCGCCAATCTGGTGGCCGCCGGCTACGACCCGAGGGCGGCCCTGATCAAACGGGTGGTGGCGGGACCGGGCGAGACGGTGGCGGTGCAGGATGGCCACCTGTTGCGGGATGGGGTGACGGTCTCCCCGGACTGGACCCCGGCCACGATGGACTACAGTCAGGAAATCAACACAGTCCCCCCGGGGCAGCTCTGGGTGCTGGGCGACAACCGCAACGCCAGTCTCGATTCTCATGTCTGGGGCCCCCTGCCGCAGGATGAGGTGATCGGCACGGCGATCTGGCGCTATTGGCCGCTGAACCGCTTCGGTCCGATTCGGTTCTCACCCATCACTGATTCGAGATCCACTTGATCGGCTGCGTTAAGGTCGGTGCCAGTCAGTGGCTCACGGCCCTGCTCCCTGGACTGATCCGAGGACCTTCCATGTTCAATCCGGAGTTCCTGACCAGCGACAACGAGGCGATCAGCGGAAACTCTCTGATCCAGTATTTGCAAGAGCAGTCACCGGATGTGCTGCAACGGGTGGCTCGCTCCGCCAGCGGTGACATTCAGGACATCATTCGCCACAACGTCCAGGGTCTTCTGGGCATGCTTCCCGGCGAACAGTTCGAGGTGAAGATTCAGACCAGCCGTGACAGCCTGGCTGGCCTGCTCGCTTCTGCGATGATGACGGGTTACTTCTTGAGGCAGATGGAGCAGCGTATGGAACTGGAAGGTGCTCTGCTGGGCGCAGCCAACCGAGATCTGAGCCACCACGATGATCCAGGCGAACTCAGGCTCTGAATAATGGAGTTGCTTCGCAAGGTCTGCCGATGCTGTGGTCAACCAACCTTTGAACGGCAGAAATCAACCGCCTTGGTGGATCCATTTTTTGCCAGGCACGGGCTTCAGATCATCCACGAACAACACGTCGACGTTCCACTGGTTGACTGGGGCCTGAGGAGAAAGATCGATCGGCTTCCGCAAAGCCTGGCTCGCCGCTTGCATCGCCGGCTGGATCGCCTGAGGTCCAAACATCTCCTCACCTCTTCCGCGATCAGAATTACCTACGGCTGGTGCACAAGCTGTCATTTCCTAGCACCCTGGCATGAAATCGGCGATGACCAGTTAAGCGATTACTACGCTTATTATCTGACCGAGGAATACAAGCGAGCCAGAACAGCATTCCAACCTGGCTTCGCTCAATTAGGCCAAGTCATGGGTTCCAAGGCTGAAGCGCTCAGCAGACGACAACAGCATCAAGCCTATGTCATGCCCTACCTGTTGGAATTGCGCCAGGCCAGCCGCGATGGCCTGGTTCAGCTACTCGATTATGGCGGCGGTGAGGGCTTGATCATCCCCGATCTGAGCTGGGTGCAGGGCAGCGTTCACGATGTTGAGCCCGGGCAAGCAACCAACCAGGAGCAGCCCGAGGGATTTGATTTCGTCCAGTGCTTGCATGTTCTGGAACATGTGGGCAATCCCCTGCGCACATACGAGCGGATTGTGAGCCAATGCCGCAGAGGTGGACTGATTTACATCGAGGTACCGATCGAGTTTCCAGGCGTTGAAGAGGTAAAAGCAGGCAGGCTGCCGATCTGCCACGAACACATCAACAAATTCTGCCTGAATTCAGTCGAGGCCTTGCAAAATACTGCTGATGTGGAAGTACTTCTTACCCAATTCGGCGAAGTTGACTTTCTTCATCTCGATGGCTTGACTCCAGTGATCCGAGGATTGGCCAGAAAGCTCTAGCAATCTCGGGTTGTCAAGGCATCCCGCCAGCAGACGTCCCAGACAAGACTCAGATCAAGCTATTGAGATCAAACGGCAAAGAACTGTTGACGGCATCCTGAACGGAACGAGGTTCGTACTGAGCGTATGTTGCCAACACATTGATGCCCTGATCGATACATTTCTTGCAGAGATCGCTGGAGAAGCGAGCTTTCTGCATATCGCGGAAAGGGGTATCCAGGAAATTAGCGATCTGAGGTGCGGATGGCGACTCCACACAGCAGACACCAAAGTTGCCATCAACATCCAAAACGACCTGGCCATCACGCAGGGCACATTTGGATGTGCGGTAGTCTCCAATTGCGTTTCTGACCACCTTGGGTGAATACTCAATGTAGTCCAAACCCGCAGGCACTCCCTCAAGCCCTTCAAACATACGATCAATGGGCATGTAATAAGCGTGATAGACGCTGAAGGCGATGCCTAGACGGTCACACAAATGCTTGAAACTTGCCACTTCATGCTTGTTGTCACGATGAACAAGATAACGAACCTGGATATTCTTATAAAAGGGTGCGTCACCGAGGATGGAAGAAATATCAACCAAGTTCTTCAATACAGGTTCTATACGACCGCCTTTGTGGTTGATGGCATACGTCTTTTGAGTGAAGCCTGAAACCGTGATGGTAAAATTACAGAGATCCAGCGGTTTCAACAAAGACCAATCGTAATAATGATTCAGGTTGGATGAAATGCCACATGGAATGCCATGACGGTTGGCGATGGCGATAAGCTCATGCAGACGGGAGTGAAGAGTCGGCTCAGTCCAGTTGTACAGACCAAAGCGGCAATTACCCTGCGTTTCTTCCTTAGCCTTGAGGCATATACGCTCAAAAACATCGGGATCCATTTCCCGCAACTGTTGACCAATACTGTTGGAGAACTCGGGCATGCCAACCGGACAGGCAGCACAACGCAGATTGCAGCCGCTGACCACGTCTATCCAGAACTCGAAAGCCGGCTTGCTACTGACAGGGGGCGAATCGATATCTGGATAAATGAGCTTAACAACTTTCCTTTTGAGAGTCTGAGGAACCAATTTCGACACTGGATTGCCCACAAGCTTGCCGCGTATGTCCAAGATCCACTCTACGACATTTTTTCCTCGGAGGCGGCTGCCAGCTCGTCGGCAGAGGCTGACGCAGCTGCTCGGCGAGAGATGCTGATGGGCAGCATGCTAACATTAAATTTTATACGGAAGCGTTCTTGAGAAAAATGGGTACATATGCAGGCGGTGTAATGATCGAGGACGTGAGTCTCGAAGCAGAGTGCAGCAGATTGCAAATTGACAACATAGGCGTTTACAATTTCCACTAAGATTCATTTTCACGCCATGAAGATTTCCAGGATTGGCCATAGTGAGAACAAAGAGAAGTGCTGCGTCATAAGTCTTGGTGTTGGTAAAAATTCATTCGTCAACAGTTTGAAGCGCCTCGAAGAAAGTCTTCATCGAGTGAGGTTTGAAGGCGACTTTATTTACTGGAACGAAAGCCTTCCCGAAGGCTGTCCAGAACACTTTGATGCACCGTTTGCTTTTAAGACCTACTGCTTCTACAAGGCCAAAGAACTTGGATACAAGCAAATATTGTGGATGGACAGCACAACCATAGCCATCCGCTCACTTGTTCCCGTCTTTGATGATATTCGAAAGCACGGTTACGTCTTCTTTAATAATAACTATGGTCAAACATTAGGCCAGTGGATCAGCGATGAGGCTTTGCTTCAAAACGGATTGACTCGCGAGGAGGCCATGTCCATACCTGAGTTGCCCTGTTCTGTGATGGGACTCAGCATGGAATCAGACCTCGCCAGAAATTTCCTTGATCAATGGCATCTGATCATGGCTGATGGCGTCACGGCCAAAGGCACGAGAGCAAGTATTCAAGACTGGAATGAATATCAGGATATCTTTTGGAATAGGAACAACCGGATTTCCATGGATGATCGCGTAAAAGGACATCGATGTGACCAACCAGCCGCGGGAATAGTTGCCAACAGGCTCGGAATGATTCCTTATTCTGACCATCTCAAGGACATCCATCATCAAGCCAAACCGGTCAAGAGGAACACGATTATCTTGCATCACAGAGAGTTCCAGGATGACATAACACCTTTGTCCCAGATTTACTACCGTGTCTTCATTGATACCCCATTTCTAGAAAAACCAAGATCAGTCGTGCGAAAGGCATGGCGTCAAACCAGAATCAAGAAACTATTAAAGTCGATTCGGAGTGCATACAGAACAATCACCAAGACAAAGCCAAGTCAACACTAAGCAAAGCGAGGCTTGATTGCGCTTGTTTCACGGCAATAAAATAAGGTCATGGCATCCGCCTCGGTTCATGATGTTGACATGCTAGTATCTCACAAACCATAACAAGGAACCGTGCAAGTTGTCTGCGCCACAGATGGTAACTACCTACGCCACTGTGTTGCAATGCTCAATTCTCTATTGCTTCATAACAAGGATTCTGATTTGCATGTCTATCTTATCTATGACAATGTAGATTCTGAGCAACTCGGCCTAGCGGCAAGCCATCTTCATCAAGTTCTGCCAGGATTTAGTCTTCTGCAAGCCTCGTCCAAACCTCTGGAAGGCTTGCCATTTGATGGGCATGCGACCATCGCCACTTACTTTCGATTGCTTTTACCAGAAATATTGCCGGCAGCCGTAGACAAAGTTTTGTTTATTGATTCCGATGCAATTGTAAGTTCTGATTTATCGCCACTTTGGCACTTACCATTGCAAGGTCGTGCGTTGGCTGCGATCGCGGAACATCGGGTGTCATGCAGCGATCACGGCTATGCCTTTGGTCATTATTTTAATGCTGGTGTTATGCTGGTAAACTTGGAGAAATGGCGGCAGTCAGATTTGCTGCGGAAAGGCAAAGTATTCGCCAAAAACAATCCGGATCGATTGCGTCACTGGGACCAGGACGTTCTCAACCATGTTTTTGAGGATGATTGGCTTATGATTCCCGATCGATGGAACGCTTGCCCACACCTGTTTGGGCTGACGGGGGAGTATGACTACGACAAATATCTCTTTACCGAAGCCGAACAAGAAGCAATCCATAACCCAGCCATCATTCATTACGCTGGTCCTGGGAAAATCAAGCCCTGGAATGCCCTCTGTATTCATCCTCTCAAAGATCGATATTTAGAAGCAAAGGCATTAACACCTTGGCCAGAATTGCCGCTTGACAACATGCCACCTCCCGCATGGATTGTTCGGTATCAAGAGTGGCTATTCAAAACAAAATGCTTGCTCCGTGAGCGTCTGAAGCTCGATTCATAATTGCTTACGTTTCTCCTATGAGCATGTTAATGCGGCACCAAACCAAACTTGATCAAGGTTCGATCGATGAATGCCAGAGTCTGCCATGACTGATCGGAGGGAGCCCAGTCTCGACTCTGAAGCGAATCAGCAAGATGGTCAAGACTGTGGCATGAGAGTGGTGTTTTTGCTGAATAGTGAGCCGCAATCAAGCAACTGATGGTGTCATTTTTTGCCAAGGATCGTAGCCAATCCAGATAGATCTGCTTGGAGCGCACAAACACCAGACGTTCCAACACGGGTGCCAGAGAGCACGGCACGGTGTCGGTGCAAGATTGAATCCACTGGTCTGCCTGCTCTTCCCAACCATCCTGCCAACGAAAAGGATAAATGCCGAAATGGTTGCGCGGGCTTGGGTCATGCGAGGACCTAGCATCGGCGACAAGCTCCGCCAGGCTGGGGATAGTCAATAATTCAGGGCGGAAGAAATTGGCAAACAAGACAATACGTTTCCAACCCTTGGTCCTGTTGTCTGGTGTATCAAGCAAAGCCTCAGATCCCCTGTCTCTGGCATGAAACAGTAAAGGCGTGGGATCACATTGAAAAATGTCGGGTGGTGTGGCGGATAGTGCCACCAGCGCATCGGTGACAAGCAACGCCCCAGTGGCTTGGTCTATGCAGGCGATTTCGTGAAAAGTGCCAAGTCCGAGATCAATCGGGCCGAGTGGAAGCCAGTTCAGTTGCTGCGGGTGGGGAAGCCCATCACGGAACAGCACCTTCGTACGATCTTGAGGAAAACCGAGCCAGGTCGGGGGGAGTTGCAGTGGAAAGCTCCATTGCATGTCGCTCACCCAGACCGATGCTTCTGGAAAGGCTCGGGCAAGGGCGGCCACAGGAAGCTTGTGCTCGAGGCCGGAGGACGTGGCCAACACAATCGTGAGGACCGGCCCATGCTGCTCCTCCAAGGTGCGCAGCTCTGTAAGCAGTTCCGCTGTAGGAGGAAGGGGTGCATACAGCAGCAGTCCAGCCTCGACTTTCAGCACTGTCATCCGGATTGGCACCGCGACATACCAGATGCCATGCAGCTGCTCGAAGCACCAGACTCGGCCGGGCACCAACTCACGCATCAGGGTGGGACGGTGCCCGTAGGGATAGAGAGGCAGCAGCGGCCACCAGGGCCAGCGCTGCTGGCGTGCCAACAGGGGTGGGGTGAGTGATCCACGCATCTCAGGCCAGAAGCAGAAGACTGGTGCTCATCACCACCATGCCAGCAATCACGCCAGCGATCATCTGGTGATGGGTGCCATAGCGCTGGGCCGCAGGCAGCAGTTCATCGAGGCAGATGTAAACCATCACACCACCAACGCTGGCAAAGATCAGGCCCATCACCAGTGGGGACAGGAGCGAGCGAAGCAGGCTATAGCCCAGCAGGGCCCCCAGCGGTTCAGCAAGGCCCGAAGCGAAGGAGAGCCAGAACGCCTGGGCCCGGTTGCCGGTGGCGTAGTGCACCGGCGCTGAGATCGCCAGGCCTTCGGGGATGTTGTGGATCGCAATCGCCAGGGCAATGCCCAGGCCCAGCCGGGGGTTGCTGAGGGCGGCCATGAACGTGGCCAGTCCTTCGGGGAAATTATGAATCGCGATCGCCAGGGCCGAGAACAGCCCGAGCCGCATCAGCTGGCGGGCCTCCTCCGCTGTGGCGGGGCGCAGGCCGGCATCACTGGCGGGGGGCATCACCATGCCATGGCTGGGGAGGAGCTGGTCCAGGGCCGCCATCAGACCGATCCCGGCGAAAAAGGCCACCGTGGTCCAGAGGTAGCCGGCCCGATACCCCAGGGCCAGCGACAGGGCCGCACGGGCCTTGGGAAAGATCTCGACGAAGGAGACCTGAATCATCACGCCGGCCGAGAAGCTCAAGGAGAGGGCGAGCAGGCGGGGATTGAAGCTGCGGTTGAGCAGACCCAGCAGACTGCCGATGCCGGTGGACAGCCCGGTGAGCAGGGTCAGCATCAGGGCGAAGGGAACGTGCTGATCCAGGCCCGGCAAGGGGTCCTCCAGGTAAGGGGGGTCGCCCTTCGATGATCGCAGCCGGGGCGACACTCCAGCAGAAAGCCCCCGCCGCAGCGGGGGCTTGGCAGAGCAGACGACCCTGGGGCCCCAGGGCCGGAAGGTGAGCAGAGGGCTCAGCCGATCGTGGGGGCGGACAGGGCCACAGGGGTGGACTGGTCGGCGGCGAGATCGAGGGGGAAGTTGTGAGCATTGCGCTCGTGCATCACTTCCATGCCCAGATTGGCGCGGTTGATCACATCAGCCCAGGTGGGGATCACCTTGCCCTGGGCGTCGAGGATCGACTGATTGAAGTTGAAACCATTGAGATTGAACGCCATGGTGCTGACGCCCAGGCTGGTGAACCAGATGCCAACCACCGGCCAGGCAGCCAGGAAGAAGTGGAGGCTGCGGCTGTTGTTGAAGGAGGCATACTGGAAGATCAGGCGACCGAAGTAACCGTGGGCGGCCACGATGTTGTAGGTCTCTTCTTCCTGGCCAAACTTGTAACCGTAGTTCTGGCTCTCGGTCTCGGTGGTTTCACGAACCAGCGAGGAGGTCACCAGCGAACCGTGCATGGCGGAGAACAGGCTGCCACCGAACACACCGGCCACACCCAGCATGTGGAAGGGGTGCATCAGGATGTTGTGCTCAGCCTGGAACACCAGCATGAAATTGAAGGTGCCGCTGATGCCGAGCGGCATGCCATCGGAGAAGGAGCCCTGACCGAAGGGGTAGATCAGGAACACGGCGAAGGCAGCCGAGAGTGGGGCGCTGTAGGCGACGCAGATCCAGGGGCGCATGCCGAGCCGGTAGGAGAGCTCCCACTGGCGGCCCATGTAGGCGGAGATGCCGATCAGGAAGTGGAAGACCACCAGCTGGTAGGGACCGCCGTTGTAGAGCCACTCGTCGAGGCTGGCGGCCTCCCAGATCGGGTAGAAATGGAGACCGATGGCGTTGCTGGAGGGAATGACAGCGCCGGAGATGATGTTGTTGCCGTAGATCAGCGAACCGGCCACGGGCTCGCGGATGCCATCGATATCGACCGGGGGTGCGGCGATGAAGGCAACGATGAAGCAGATGGTGGCGGCCAGGAGGCAGGGAATCATCAACACACCGAACCAACCGACATAGATGCGGTTGTTGGTGGAGGTGACCCACTGACAAAACGTTCCCCAACTCTGGGAACGGCCGCTGCGAATCGCAGTGGTCATGAGAGAAGTGCGGGTATGGGACCAGAAAGAAACACCAACCGATCAAGGCGGTGCCCGAATACCCTAAGCATGCAAATACTTACCGCAAGGAAGCGCAAACAATCTTCCGCTCAATTCACAGAAGTTAATCAAGTGGCGAGCGATGGCGCCGCGGGGCCCATGCCGGAAATCCGGTGGCGATGCACCAGCGCAAGCACCAACCCAGCCAGCCCCGGAGACGCTCAGCAGGGGGCCGCCTGCTGCTCCCACCAGCGGCGACCCTGGCGCAGGAACTCTCCCCAGTCGAGGCGTTCCTCCTCCGCGGCCCGGGCCACCAGCAGCGGCGCCTCCCGACGGATCCTGGCCAGGTCGGGTTCCGCCACCCCGGCTGCCAGGGCCAGGGTGTCGGCCATCGCCCGGCCCACCACCCTGGTGAGGTAGGCGGCGCTGAGGGCCTGCAGCGAGCCCCCCACCAACCAGGTGGCGCCATGGAGCTTCACGGCCGTGGCCAGGGCCTGGCTGCTCCATTCGACCACCCCCTGGGCCAGGGCAGCCTTGGCCAGTTCAGAGGCCGCTGCGCGCAGCTGCTCCAGGGTCCAGGGGCAATCCCAGAGCTGGGCCATCTCGCGCAGCATCAACCCATTGGCGATCGCCACCACCAGCAGATCGAGGCTTGGCAGCGGCGCCAGCACCACCCCGGCGGCCACCACCCACTGGGTGCGCCGCAGCAGGGTCTGGGCCTCTCGGCGTCGCAACCGTTCCAGATCGGCCTGCCAGCGGCCATGGAGCTGCTCCAGCCGCCGCAGACCGGTGCGGCCCCGCAGGCCGGTCCCCTCGCGCTGGATCCAGCCGGCCAGGGGCCCCAGGGCCGTGGTCAGGCTGGCCAGATCCCCATCCCAGGGCAACAGGCGCTCCGGGTCCGCCTCGGGCCAGAGCCGCAGCAGCTCAGCAGCCGGATCAGGGCCCTGTTCCAGGCCGGCCTGGGGGGTGGGCGTCCGCAGCAGCAGCCACACCGGCTGACCGGTGGGGATGGCCTCCAGCCAGCGCAATTCCGAAGCCCGCAGCGGCGGGGTCAACTGGAACAGCAGCACGTCGGCGGCGACCAGACCTTCGGGCCAGACCCAGTCTTCACAGGCGCCGGCGAGGGGAAGGCCGAGGTGGAGCTGCAGGGGATGGCTGCTGCGCAACCCCTGGGCCAGGGTCTCCCCCAGGACGGTGGGGGGGGCCTGGTCGGCGGCGACGGCGACCTGGATGGCCGGCGCGGCCCGTTCCACCGCCAGGTTCTGCAGCTCATCTCGCCGTCGCCGGCTGGCGCCGGGGTCAGCCTCCAGCCGCTCGAACTGGGGAAGCAGTCCCTCGCAGCGGCTGATCCAGCCCTCGAGATCGATGGGCCGCCGGAACGCCGGGGCGGCCGGCCCCCGGCCGGAGAGGAGCCACCAGCCGCCGGCCAGGGCCCCGAGACCGACCACCAGCCCGGACCCGGGCGCCAACAGATGGCTCACCCCATCGAGGGCGACCAGACCACCGGCCGCCAGCAAGGCCGGACGGGTCCAGGCCGCCAGGCCCCCGACCCGAGCGACCCGACCGGCCAGGGAGACGGCGGCACCGGCCAGGGGCTGGCCCTGGAAACGTACGGGGGACCGGGCGGAACCCGACGAAGCATCCGGCGAGGCGACAGTGGGGGGCATTGGCAGCGGGTGGAGCGGACCGCGGTCCAGAGGTAGGCGATTCCTAGCTCAGCGCCCGTGTTCCGGATAGCAGGCTGTCGGAGGGACCACCGCCTTCCGGGCAACTGCCCATAGGGTTGCAACGTTGTCGAGCGCGCCATGAGCCTCCGCGAGCCCCCGGAACCGTGCGCAGCCGTCGGTGCCACGGCCGCTGCCGTGCCGTCCTCCATCGCCCCCCTGATCACCGAGCGCCACGGCCTGCTGCTGCGGCAGGGCCTCGAGACGATCCGTTCTGCCGACCGCTGGGATGGAGCGCTGCCGGTGTTTCTGCTGGAGCGCTGCTGGCTGCGGCTCAGCGCCGTGCCGGTCCAGGAGCTGGCGGCCCGCATGCCCCCCGACTGCAGCCGGGAGGCCCCCGAGCTGGTGCAGTACCGGGAGCTGCTGGACCAGGGTTACTCCGCCCAGCAGGCCGAGCAGCTCTGCTGGCTCGATTTCGGCATGGAGGCCTGCCGCCAGGCCCAGCTTCGCTTCTGGCAACAGCAGGAGCGGGGCAATCGGGGCTGGACCCTCACCACCTACCTCGACCTGCTCCAGCACTATCGCCGTCGTGTCGAGGCTGGAAGCAGCAGGCCCCTGCCGCTGCTGGTGCTGGCCCGCCAGGGAGAGCCAGCCGCCAGCGCCCACCATCAACTGATCTGGTTGGGGCCACAGCAGGCCTGAGGGGAGGGCCGATGCGCCACACTTGCCCCTGAATCCAGGCTGCGGCATGGCCGACGACACCCTCCAACCCACCTCCGATCCATCCGAAGCTGGTCGCGGGACGTCGCGCGGGAATGCGCGGGGTCCCCGTGAGGGCCGCGAGCCCGGCGGCTTCAGGATCAGGCTGAGCGACAACGAGATGCAGGCGGCGCGAGCCCTGCAGGAAGCCTTCGGTCTGCGCTCGACCGTGGCGGTGCTTGGGTTTTCCCTGCGCACCCTCGCCCAGCAGCTCGAGGCCGGCCAGCTGGATGCCTTGATCGCCCAGCAGCGCTCGCAGGCCCCCAGCCGCGGTCCCGCGCCCGGCGGCCGCCGTGACGGTGAGCGCCGCCAGGGCCGAGAGGAGGGTCGTGGTGGAGAACAGGCCCGCCCGGCACGGGCCAACCCCTTCGCCCGGCCGAGCCGTCCGGCTCCGCCGGCCCCCGAGCCCGAGCCCACCGCCGACGCCGGCGGCACGGACAGCGCTGAGGCCGACGCCACCGCCCCGGAAGCGACGCCTGAGACGGCCCTCAGCGACGATTCCGCCCTGAGCGAGACCAGCGCCGCGACGGCGGAACCCACCGAGGCCGATCCGGCTGAGGCCCCCGCCAGCAGCGAGGCCTGAGTCAGCGGTGACGGAGAACGCGCGGCCACGGGTCCTCTCGGGCGTCCAGCCGACCGGGGCCCTGCATCTGGGCAACTGGCTCGGGGCGATCCGCAACTGGGTCGCCCTGCAGGACAGCCACGACACCTTCTTCTGTGTGGTGGATCTGCATGCCATCACCGTGCCCCACGATCCGGCCAGGTTGGCGGATGACACCCTCAGCACGGCGGCCCTCTACCTGGCCTGCGGCATCGATCCCGATCGCGCCACGGTCTTCGTGCAGAGCCATGTCAGCGCCCACAGCGAGCTCTGCTGGCTGCTCAACTGCGTCACGCCGCTCAATTGGCTGGAGCGGATGGTGCAGTACAAGGAGAAGGCGGTGAAACAGGGTGCCGATGTCTCCACCGGGCTGCTCGATTACCCGGTGTTGATGGCTGCGGACATCCTTCTCTATGACGCGGATCGGGTGCCGGTTGGCGAGGATCAGAAACAACATCTTGAGCTGGCCCGCGACATCGCCCAGCAACGCATCAACGCCCGCTTTGGGGCCAAGGGCGCCGATGGTGAGCGCGAAGCGATCCTGCGGGTGCCCGAACCCCTGATTCTCCCTGAAGGGGCGAGGGTGATGAGCCTCACCGACGGCCGCAGCAAGATGAGCAAGAGCGATCCCAATGAGGGCTCGCGGATCACTCTGCTCGATCCACCCGACCTGATCCGCAAGAAGATCAAGCGGGCTAAAACCGACCCGGTGATCGGCCTGGAATTCGGCAATCCCGATCGCCCCGAGGCCGACAATCTCCTGGGTCTCTATGCCCTGCTCAGCGGTCGCAGCCGCGAGGCGGCCGCTGCGGAATGCGCCTCCATGGGTTGGGGTGCCTTCAAACCCCTGCTGGCGGAGGCGGCGGTGGAGGCCCTGGGGCCGTTGCAGGAGCGCTACGCCGAGCTGAGGCGGGATCCCGCCACCCTCCAGGCCGTTCTCGATCGAGGGGCCGAGGAGGCCGAAACCGTTGCCCAGGCCACGTTGAAGCGGGTGCGGCAGGCCCTGGGCTTTCTGCCGCGGAGCTGAGGCCTGAGACAGCGGCAGGGCAGCCGTCCGTGCCGCACCCACCGCGGCCCGACTGAACGGTGAAGCGGCAAGCGATCAGTCCTGCTGATCGATTCAGGCAGGTGTGCAAACGCTGACCGGCGTAGACGCAGGCGACGGGCTTGGCTCCCTGGCTCCTTGTCACGGCTGGCTTTGCTGTGATCGGCCGGCGTGGCTGTGCTGCGGAATGCACACAATCCTGGCGTTGTCCAGGGCGGTGGCCCAGGGGGTGGGCAGGGGCGGCCGCCGGGCAGCAGGGTCGTGGCCAGCTGTTGCGAATCTTTTTGCAGCCTTTTCCGATCCGATTCAGGGTGAATGGCCTCGGCCCGGCCCACGGGGCTGCAGGCGCCGCTGGTGGCGTGCTCTGCGGCCTGGCCCTGGCGCTCTCCCTGCCGCTGCTTAACAACGGCCGGGGCCCCGCGCCCCTGGCCATCACGACCGGGAAGGCGCCCGTCACCACCGTTCAGACCGCCGACAGGGCGTCGGCCAACGGCCAGTCCAGGCTGACCCTGACGCCGCGCGACGGCGTTGGCCCGTACCGGATCACCCCTGAACGCCGCGCCCTGCTCAACACGATCCGCTTTGCCGAAGGCACCTGGACCGGCGGTCGCCACGACGGCTATCGCATGCTCTACGGCGGCCGGCTGATCGCTGATCTGACCCGCCATCCCGAAATCCTGGTCCGGTCCCGATACAACAGCGCCGCCGCCGGGGCCTATCAGTTCCTGCCGCGCACCTGGGAGGAGGCGGCTCGGATGTTGCGGCTGCCCGACTTCGGCCCCGCCAGCCAGGACCAGGCGGCCCTGTATCTGGTCGAGAGGCGGGGGGTGCTGCAGCGTTTCGATCGCCAGGGCCTCTGCCACGAGGTTCTGGCCAGGCTGGCCCCGGAATGGGCCTCCCTTCCCACCAACTCCGGCCAGAGCTACTACGGCCAGCCGGTGCAGGATGCCCGGGTGCTGCTGCGCTTCTACAGCGCCCAGCTGGCCCGCGAGCGCGCCGCCGCCCCAGGCCCCGGCCAGTCGGCCTGATCCCTGGCTGGCTGCTGCCAGCGGATCGATCGCCGACCCTTGGATCCCGCCGCGCCTCGAGGGCTGTAGCCCCCCAGGCCTCAGGGCTCGCGGTAGACCAGTCGGCCCCGTTCATCGTTGCCAACCTCGAGCAGGTCGCTGTGGAGCAACCGCTCGATTTCGCTGCGCACCCCTCCGCTGTCGACACCCTGGGGCAGCTGCAGGGCCAGAACCGCATCGTTCAGGGTGAAGCCGGCCGGGCCGCTGCGCCGGGCCAGGTCCAGCAGCTGGAATTCGAGGCTGGGAAGATTGCGGGCCTCGGCGGCCGCCACCGCCTGCTGCAGCAACCAGGGCTGGTTGGCCTCCTCCACCATCCTCGGGATCCAGAGCAGGTCGAGCAGCTGGCCGATGCCCAGCAGCCCGAAGCTGAGCAGCCAGAGGGTGCCGCTGGCGGGCTTGCGGCAATAAAAGCGATGGATGCCATGCAACCCCGGAAACCCGAAGGGAACTCCGAAGAAGCCCAGGGCCCAGAGCAGGTAGGCCACGGCCAGGCTGCGACGCTCCGGCTGCGGCGCCACCGTCAGGACAGGGGATGGCGACGGACGGCGTGACACGGCGGCACCGGGGATTGGCGGAATTCTCTCGGGTTGGCCTGCGTAAAGTCTGATCTCCCCCATCGGATTCCCGTGCCTGCCCCCGTGCCCGCCGCCCCTGAAGCCGCCGCTGCCGCGGCACTCACCGGAGGCGAGGCCAGCACAGCCCCGATCACCCTGCCGAAGACCAGCGAAAGCCCCGCCCTGCTGCGCATCCGCCATTCGATGAGCCATGTGATGGCCATGGCGGTGCAGAAGCTGTTCCCCCGCGCCCAGGTCACGATCGGCCCGTGGACCGAAAACGGGTTCTACTACGACTTCGACCATCCCGAACCCTTCAGCGAGGACGACCTCAAGGCGATCAAGAAGGAGATGATCCGGATCATCAACCAGAAGTTGCCGCTTGAGCGGGTCGAGGTGAGCCGCGCCGAAGCCGAGGCCCGGATCACCGCCCAGAACGAGCCCTACAAGCTCGAAATCCTGGCCGGCATCCAGGAACCGATCACCCTTTACACCCTCGGCGATGGCTGGTGGGATCTCTGCGCCGGCCCCCATGTGGCCAACACCAGCGAGCTCAACGCCAGGGCCTTCGAGCTGGAGAGTGTGGCCGGCGCCTACTGGCGCGGTGATGAGAACAACGCCCAGCTGCAGCGGATCTATGGCACCGCCTGGGAAACGCCCGAGCAGCTGGCGGAACACCAGCGCCGCAAGCAGGAGGCCCTGCGCCGCGACCATCGCCGCCTGGGCACCGATCTCGATCTGTTTTCCATCGAGGACGAGGCCGGCGCCGGGCTGGTCTTCTGGCATCCCCGCGGTGCCCGCATCCGCCTGTTGATCGAAGATTTCTGGCGCCAGGCCCACTTCGAGGCAGGCTACGAGCTTCTCTACACCCCCCACGTGGCCGACATCGGCCTGTGGAAGACCTCCGGCCACCTCGATTTCTACAGCGAGTCGATGTTCGGCCCGATGCAGGTCGATGAGCGGCAGTACCAGCTCAAGCCGATGAACTGTCCGTTCCATGTCCTCACCTACGCCAGCAGCCTGCGCAGCTATCGCGAGCTGCCGATCCGCTGGGCCGAGCTCGGCACGGTCTACCGCTACGAACGGCCCGGCGTGATGCATGGGTTGATGCGGGTGCGTGGCTTCACCCAGGACGACGCCCATGTGTTCTGCCTGCCGCAGCAGATCAGCGATGAGATTCTGGCGATCCTCAACCTGACCGAGCGCATTCTCTCTCACTTCGACTTCCGCAACTACGCCATCAATCTCTCCACCCGCCCGGCCAAGTCAATCGGCGATTACGACGTCTGGGACCTGGCCACCAAAGGGCTGATCGAAGCCCTGGAGCGCAAGGGATGGGGCTACACTATCGATGAGGGCGGCGGCGCCTTCTACGGGCCCAAGATCGATCTCAAGATCGAAGATGCGATCGGCCGCACCTGGCAGTGCTCCACGATTCAACTCGATTTCAATCTGCCTGAACGCTTCGGCCTTGAGTATGTGGCTGCCGATGGCAGCCGCCAGCGACCGATCATGATCCATCGCGCCATCTTTGGGTCCCTGGAGCGCTTCTTCGGGATCATGACCGAGAACTATGCCGGCGATTTCCCCTTCTGGCTGGCACCCGAGCAGATCCGTCTGCTGCCGGTGAGCGACGAGGTCAGGCCCTGGGCGGAAAACCTGCATCAGCAGCTGCGACAGGCCGGCATCCGCTCCAGCATCGATGGTTCCGGCGAACGCCTGGCCAAGTTGATCCGCCGCGGTGAAACCATGAAGATCCCCGTGCTCGCCGTGATCGGTGGCCGCGAGGCGGAGGCCGGTGGCGCCAATCTGCGCAGCCGCAGCCAGGGGGATCTGGGGATGGTGGCGGCAACCAGCCTGGTGGAAGCGGCGGCCACCGCCAACCGGCTGCGCCAGGCCACCCTGGCCCTCGAACCGGCGGTGGCCACAAACGGCGGCTGAGGCTTCGCCGAGAGGGCCTCACCGGCGGGGAGTCCGGGGAACCGGTCGCCGGCCGCCCCGGGATGGCGCCGCTGGCCGGCCACGGACGGCAACGCTATTGAGGGTGCGCTCCCCTTCCCAACCAGTGCCGGCTCCATGCAGACCACGGATCCCAACGCCACCCTGCTGGCCGGCGACATCGGCGGCACCAAGACCCTGCTCAGCCTCTATCGCATCGGGGGCGTTCGCCCGGAACTGCTGGTGCAGGAGCGCTTCCCCTCGGCCGGCTGGAACGATCTGGCGCCGATGCTGGACCACTTTCTCGACACCGTGGTGGCGGGGCGGCATCCCGATCCGGAGGCCACCTGCCTGGCGGTGGCGGGACCGGTGCAGGGGGGCAGGGCGCGGCTGACCAATCTGCCCTGGCAGCTCGATGAACGCTCCCTGGCCCAGGGGGGCAGGCTGGGCCGGGTCGAGCTGGTCAACGATTTCGCCGTGCTGATCTACGGCCTGCCCTACCTCGCTGCGGATCAGCTGGCGGCGATCAGCCCGGGAGAAGCCCTGGCGGGGGAGCCGCTCCTGGTGCTGGGGGCGGGGACCGGCCTCGGGGTGGCCCTGGGGGTGCCCGGCGCCGATGGCCTCCAGGCGCTGGCCAGTGAGGGGGCCCATGGCGAATTCGCCGCCCGCAGTCCCGAGGAATGGCAGCTGCGCGAATGGTTGCGCCAGGACCTGGGGCTGGAGCGGCTCTCGATCGAACGGGTGGTCAGCGGCACCGGTCTGGGCCATGTGGGCCGCTGGCTGCTGGCTCGCCGCGATCCCGGCGGCGTCCATCCTCTGGCGCCGCTGGCTGAACGCTGGCGGCGGGGCGGTGATTCTGAGGCCGATCTGCCGGCGGCCCTGGCGGCGGCCGCCGCCAGCGATGCCCTGGCCCGCGATGCCCTGGATCTGTGGTTGGGGGCCTACGGATCGGTGGTGGGGGACCTGGCCCTGGCCACCCTGAGCCGCGGCGGCATCTGGCTGGCGGGGGGCACCGCCGCCAAGCTGCTCGACGAGCTGCGCTCAGCCCGGTTCCGCGAGGCGTTTCGATGCAAAGGCCGGCTCGAGCCGGCCATCGCCTCCATGCCGATCCAGGCGATCATCGACCCGGCGGTGGGCAGCTTCAGCGCCGCCTGCCGGGCGCGGATGCTGCTGGCCTGAGGGGCGCCCAGGAAGGGCAGCAGCAGAGGTTGCCCGCCAGCGCCGGGGAGAACTCCGGCCCCAGGCCGTTGCGCCGAGGGCCTGGGCCCACCGGGGAGTGTTGGCCCCGCTGAAGGGCTGGGGCCATCGGTGGGGCGCGGAGGGGGTGCCGCTGCGGCGCGGGCGGGAGGGGGCGGAGAGGGGGCGGCTGCCCTGCCTGCGACACTGACTGCAGAGGGAGTGATGCGATGGTGAGGCCCCGGATCGGGCGCGGCGTGATGGTCGATGTGCCGGCGACCACCGCCAACATCGGCCCGGGGTTTGACTGCCTGGGTGCCGCCCTGAGCCTTAACAACCGCTTTGAACTGCGGGTGATCGAGGGTGGCCCCGAGCGCTTTGATCTGATCATTGAGGGCAGCGAGGGCAGCCATCTGCGCGGCGGGCCCGACAACCTTGTCTACCGCTCGGCCCAGAGGGTCTGGCGGGAGGCTGGGGTGGAGCCGGTGGCCCTTGAGGCGCGGGTGCAGTTGGCCGTTCCCCCCGCCCGCGGCCTCGGCAGCAGCGCCACCGCGATCGTGGCCGGTCTGATCGGCGCCAATGCCCTGGTGGGCGAACCGCTCAGCCGCGAGAAGCTGCTGGAGCTGGCGATCGATATCGAAGGCCATCCCGACAACGTCGTGCCCTCCCTGGTCGGGGGCCTGTGCCTCACCGCCCGGGCCGCCTCGCACCGCTGGAGGGTGGTGCGCTGTGAATGGGATCCGGCGGTCAAGGCGGTGGTGGCGATTCCAACGATCCGGCTGAGCACGAGCGAAGCCCGCCGCGCGATGCCACGCAGCATCCCGATTCCCGATGCGGTGCTCAACCTCGGTGCCCTCACCCTGTTGCTGCAGGGCCTGCGCACCGGCAACGGCGACCTGATCGCCGATGGCCTGCACGACCGGATCCACGAGCCCTACCGCTGGGGCCTGATCCAGGGGGGGCGGGCCGTGCGTGAGGCGGCCCTGGAGGCCGGAGCCTGGGGCTGCGTGATCAGCGGTGCCGGGCCCACCCTGCTGGCGCTCACGTCAGCGTCGGTCGCGGAAACGGTGAGCGCGGCCATGGTGGAGGCCTGGCGACAGGAGGACGTGAGCAGCCATGGCGCCGTGCTCGACCTGCAGATGGGCGGGAGCCTCTGGGAGGCGCTGCCGACAGCAACCCCCGTGGCGCACTAGGTACTTACACTTATTCCACGACTGTTAGATTTCGTTTCGTTTTCCAGGTGCGCGCCCTGAGCCTGGTCCCCTTTTCTCCCTTCTGCCCTTCCGCGGCCCGCCCGCTCCGTCCGCCCTGCCCGCCACGCCCGCCATGGTTGCCGCACTTCCCGCTCTGGTTGCCTCCCTGCCGGCCGCTGACGGGACCTTCCCCTGGCTCAGCCTGATCGTGCTGCTGCCCTCGGTGGCCGCGCTGCTGATGCCCCTGCTGCCCGGCGACGGCGACGATCCCCGCCTGCCCCGCACGGTCGCCCTGACGGCCCTGGGCATCGATTTCGCCCTAATGCTCTGGGTGTTCAGCCACCACTTCGATGGCAGTTCCAGCGCCCTTCAGCTCGTCGAACGCTTCTCCTGGGTGCCGGCCCTCGGACTCGAGTGGTCCCTGGCCAGCGATGGCCTCTCAGCCCCTCTGGTGGTGCTCAGCGGTCTGGTCACCCTGCTCGCCGCCGCCGCCAGCTGGAATGTGGCCCGCAAGACCCGTCTCTACTTCGCCCTGCTGCTGCTGCAGGCCTCGGCCCAGGCCCTGGTCTTCCTCTCCCAGGACTTCCTGCTCTTCTTCCTCGCCTGGGAACTGGAACTGGTGCCCGTCTACCTGCTGATCGCCATCTGGGGTGGCCCGCAGCGCCAGTACGCCGCGACCAAATTCATCCTTTACACCGCCACCGCCTCCCTGCTGATCCTGATCAGCGGTCTGGCCCTGGCCCTCTCCGGCGACCATTTCAGCCTCAACCTCACCGAACTGGCGAGCCGCTCCCCAGGGGGAAGTTTCGGCCTGCTCTGCTACCTCGGCTTCCTGATCGGTTTCGGCGTCAAGTTGCCGATGTTTCCCCTCCACACCTGGCTCCCTGATGCCCACGGCGAAGCCAATGCACCGGTCTCGATGCTGCTGGCCGGCGTGTTGCTCAAGATGGGCGGCTATGCCCTGCTGCGCTTCAACGTTCAGATGCTGCCCGGGGCGCACCAGCAGCTCGCCCCGGCCCTGGTCGTGCTCGGCATCGTCAACATCGTCTACGGGGCCCTCAACGCCTTCGCCCAGGACAACGTCAAACGGCGGATCGCCTGCAGCTCCGTCAGCCACATGGGCTTCGTGCTGCTCGGCATCGGCGCCGTCGATGCCCTGGGCCTCAGCGGCGCCATGCTGCAGATGATCAGCCACGGTCTGATCGCCGCGGCGATGTTCTTCGTCACCGGCGTCTTCTACGAGCGCACCAAGACCCTTTCGATTCCCAACATGGGCGGTCTGGCCAAGGTCCTTCCCGTGACCTTCGCCTTCTTCCTGGCCAGCTCCCTGGCCTCCCTGGCCCTGCCTGGCATGAGCGGTTTCGTCAGCGAGATCACGGTGTTTCTTGGCATCACCGCCAACGACGCCTTCACCATCGGCTTCCGCGTGATCACCGTGGTGCTGGCGGCCATCGGGGTGGTGCTGACGCCGGTCTATCTGCTCTCCCTCTGCCGCCGGGTGTTCTTCGGTCCCAGGATCCCGGCCCTGGCGGTGTTGGGTGACATGAAGCCGCGGGAAGCCCTGATCGGCCTCAGCCTGCTGCTGCCCACCCTGGTGATCGGCTTCTGGCCACGGATCGCCATCGACCTCTATGAGGCCAGCACCACCGCCCTGGCCAACAACCTGCCCGCCCAGGCGGCCCTGGCCCTCGGTCGGATCCCCGCCCTGGGTTGATCCTCCGGAACGCCTGCCCCGCGCTGGAATGAAGCCATCCCTGCCCGGACCTCCCGCCCCCGGGTGGTCCCCGCCCTTCCCATCGGATCTCCCGTCCCATGCCTGACGCCGCTGTCGCCCCGTCCCCGCAGGCCGCTCAGCCAGCCCTGCTGGCCGGTTCCGGGCTGCCCGACTTCGCCGCGATCAGTCCGGAGCAGGTGCGTCAGCACATCCCAGAGCTGCTGGAGTCGCTCGAAGCCGAGCTGATCGCCCTGGAGGCCCAGCTGCAGCACACCCTCGACAGCGAGGAGCCCCTGGCCTGGGACACGGTGATGGATCCGCTCCAACGGCTGGAGGAGCGACTGCGCTGGAGCTGGGGGGTGGTCAGCCATCTCAACGGCGTCTGCAACAGCCCCGAGCTGCGGGAAGCCCACGCCAGCCAGCAGGCGGCGGTGGTGGCCTTCGGCAACCGCAGCGGCCAGAGCCGGGTGCTGTATCAGGTCCTGCGCCGGCTGCAGAAGCAGGGAGGTCTCGATGGCACCCAGCAGCGGATCCTCACCGCCGAACTGCGGGCCATGGAACTGCGCGGCGTCGGGCTGGAGGGGGAAAAGCAGGAGGCTTTCAACGCCGCCAGCCAGGAACTGGCGGAGCTCTCCACCCGCTTCGGCAACCAGGTGCTCGATGCCACCAACGCCTGGACCCTGCTGCTGCGCGATCCGGCCGATGTGGCGGGTCTGCCCGAGAGCATGCGGCAACTGCTGGCCGAGGCGGCGCGTCAGGCCGGCGAGGAGGAGGCCAGTGCCGAGGCCGGGCCGTGGCTGCTCGGTCTCGACTTCCCCCGTTACGGCCCGTTCCTCCAGTACTCCGAACGCCGCGATCTGCGCGAGCGCCTCTACCGCGCCTTCGTCAGCCGGGCTTCGGGGGCCGGTGAAGGGGGCGACAACGGCCCGCTGATCGAGCGGATTCTCACCCTCCGCCAGGAGCAGGCCGCCCGCCTGGGCTACAGCCACTGGGCGGCCCTGAGCCTGGCCTCGAAGATGGCCGAATCGGAGCAGCAGGTGGAGACGCTGCTTGAGGAGCTGCGGGCGGCGGCCCATCCAGCCGCCCAGAGGGAGCTGCAGGAGCTGCGGGACTGCGCCGCCGCCGCCGGAGCGCCTGAGGCGGCGGAGCTGCAGCCCTGGGACGTGAGCTTCTGGGCCGAACGTCTGCGCCGCCAGCGCTTCGGGCTCGACAGCGAGGCCCTGCGCCCCTGGTTCCCCCTGCCCCGCGTTCTCGACGGCCTCTTCGCCCTCTGCGACCGCCTGTTCGGGGTGCGGATCGAGGCCGCCGATGGGGAGGCACCGATCTGGCACCGCGATGTGCGCTTCTTCCGGGTGTGCGATGGCAGCGATGGCCGCCCCCTGGCGGCGTTCTACCTCGACCCCTACAGCCGCCCTGGCAGCAAGCGCGGCGGGGCCTGGATGGATGAATGCCTGGTGCGTCACCGGGCCGCCGATGGCAACCCCGTGCTGCCGGTGGCCTATCTGATCTGCAACCAGAGTCCGCCGGTGGGAGAAAGCCCCAGCCTGATGACCTTTCAGGAGGTGGAAACGCTCTTCCACGAATTCGGCCACGGCCTTCACCACATGCTCACCACCGTTGAGCGGCCCCAGGCGGCTGGGATCAACAACGTTGAATGGGATGCGGTGGAGCTGCCCAGCCAGTTCATGGAGAACTGGTGCTACGACCGCGCCACGCTGCTGGGAATGGCCAGGCACTGGCAGAGCGGTGAACCCTTACCGGAGCACGAATTCGCCAAGCTCCTGGCGGCCCGCACCTTCATGGCCGGCGCCGCCACCCTGCGCCAGGTGCACTTCGCCCTCACCGACCTGCGGCTCCACAGCCAGTGGCGGCCCGAGCTGGGGATCACGCCGGAGCAGCTGCGCCGCCAGATCGCCCGCACCACCACCGTGCTCGATCCGCTGCCGGAGGACGCCATGCTCTGCAGCTTCAGCCACATCTTCGCCGGGGGCTACTCGGCGGGGTACTACTCCTACAAGTGGGCAGAAGTGCTCAGCGCCGATGCCTTCGGCGCCTTTGAAGAGGTGGGCCTGGAGAACGAGGAGGCGATCCGCGCCACGGGTCGCCGCTTCCGCGACACCGTGCTCAGCGAGGGAGGCAGCCGCCATCCCACCGAGGTGTTCACCAGCTTCCGCGGCCGCGCCCCGTCCTCCGAGGCCCTGATCCGCCACAGTGGCTTGGTGGCGGCCAGCTGAGCCCGGCCCAGCACCACTGCCGACCTCGATGGGGTCTTGCTGATCCAGACCCGGTGATCCAGACCCGCAATCCAGACCCGGTGATGCGGTTCTGATCATGGGCCCTGGATGCTGGGGTCCTGATGATGGGGCCCATGGATGCACGGCTGACCATGCACAGCGAGGGCGAGGGGCTGGAGGGGCTGGAATACGGCAACGCCTGGGCGTTGCGCAGCCCCCTCCAACCCTCCAGCAACTGGTTCGTGGGCGATCATCCCGCCATTCCGCCCCACTCCCTGCGGTTTCTCAGCCATGGCGGCCCAGGCGGGCAGGGGGGAGACCTGGTCTGCGGTCTGGCGGTCAAGTGGTTCGAGCACCAGCCCGGCGATGACCCCAGCTGGGGTCAGGCCAAACCGCTCAGCAGCGGCCGCACCCTCTCACTGCTGGTCGGCCCTGGCGCCTTCGAGCTGCGCTTCCGGCAGGGTGAGCGGGGCTGCAGGCTGGTGCTCGACCAACCGGGTGATTTCGCGCTCTGGGGGGAGGGTCTGGAGCACAGCTGGCGGGCCCTGCAACCCTCGGCCGTGCTCACCGTGCGCTGGTCCCCCGCCATCGAGAGCGCCGACGGCGCGGTTGTCCGCCCCGGGGAACCCTGAGATGCCTGCACCCATTCCCGCCATGAGCGAGGACTCCCAGCCCCTGATCGAAGCCGCCACCTTTCTCGATCGAACCATCCGCCTGTTCCTCAGCCAGGAGGGAGCCCTCCAGGTGGAGACCTGGATCGTGGCCGTGACGCGCATGGCCGGCACCCTGATCCTGGTCGACCGTCTGCCCGAGGGAACGACCGGCCCGGCCGGCAGCACCGTGCTGGTCGAGGCGGTGAACCAGGAGGGACCCCGGCTGGTGCGGCTGATGCTGCTGACCCTGGCCCACCTTGGCATCCCCCTGGAGGAGGGGGAGATCGAAGCCCCCGCGGAGGGCAGCACCGTGGTTCCACTCAGCCTGGAAGCCACCCGCGACAAGCTCGAGTCGCTGGTGTTCGCCTGCGGGCGCAGCCATGGGCTCAGCCTCGGCTCCACCGCCGATGCCCTGATGATCGCCGCCGCCCTGGCGATCCACAGCAGCGCCGAAGTGCTGCCCCCCCGACAGGGAGCTGGATGGGCCGTCGCCGGCCTGGTGGAGGGAGCCCGCACGCTGCCCGGCCCGCGCCCCGATCGGATCTAAGGCCGCAGCTCCTGCAAGCCTGTCGCCTGTTGCCGTATTGGCCGCCAATCCATGGGGAGATCACACGACGGAGCAAAGCCGGGTCTCCCATGGATCCCATCGCTGGCGTCCCCGCGAGTGGTGTAATTCCCCCGGCACCCCCACCCCTGCGTAGCCGGGGTGGGGCGCGCACCTCAGGCGATCGGCTCCACGGCTGACGTTGCAAGGGGTGGGCAGGCCCGTTTCCCTGGTTCGAGTACCA
>CAIZQU010000071.1 GCA_903935205.1 uncultured cyanobacterium
GGTCGGAGTCCCCGGAATGCGTCGTGGGGCTGTTGTGCCAAGCCTGATGCCTGGGTGGGATTGGGCTCAATGGGGAGAACCGGGTTGGCCAACATCCGCACTCACCATGTGGCAATCGCAGCAGGCGGGTCGAGGGCGCCTCGACGGATCGCGCTTTCCCTGTCCAGTAGGCCTGCTTCGCTCACGGCCAGAGCCTCAGTCCCACTCACTGCCAGCGGCGGCAATCAGAATAACTCGAGGTACCGTTGGAACAATCTTGAGCCGTTCATCCTCTGTCGCTGACCGCTGTCGCTGTCGCTGTCGCTGTTGCTGTTGCTGTCACTGACCGCTGACCGCTGACTCATTGATTGGGGCCATCAAACGATCGCACCGACATCGCTCTGGCCTTGTTGGCGATCGATGATGATCTGTTGGAGAGACGCCGATGATCTGTTGGAGAGACGCCTGGTTGTGCTGCACGGCTTGAATCCCCGATCGCATCCCGTGCTGCTTTGGCGGGATCATCTTTTTTGATTTCTGCTCGTTCACTCTGGAGTTGTTGTTGGCTTCCTCTTCATATCAGCCACCGAAGCCAGGAGATGTCGTCACGGCCCTTTGCTTGCTGCCAGCCTGAATGCGTCTTGCTTGTCGCCACAACAGAGCATGTGCTCATTGTTGAGGATCATTTCGGTTGAAAGCCCTTGACGAGACTTGAACTCGTGACCTCTCCCTTACCAAGGGAGTGCTCTACCGCTGAGCTACAAGGGCGTGTGGAAGGTGGGCCGGGTTGGATTTGAACCAACGTAGGCAGAGCCAGCGGATTTACAGTCCGCCCCCATTAACCACTCGGGCACCGACCCGAACCACACCCCAAGACCTTACCAGCCGACCCCCCACCCCCCGCCAGGGGGCGGCGCAGAAGGTGGGCGGAGATCGGCCCACCGGCCTGGGGGCCTGGAGCCCTCGGGCCTGGGGCACCACACCACGGCGCCAGGTCGGGTCTGGCGCCGTGTCCCACAGGCGCCTGCTCCGCCGCTGCGGGCGTGAGACGCCCGGCCCTGCCCCAGCGATGCTCAACCCGGAATCTGGCTGCTGCAGCTGGGGCGTCCTGAAGGCTCCGCCTGATGCCCCCGCTGCTCGCTCCTCGCCGACCTCTTCGAGTCCGGCCTTCGGAGGGGGACCTTGCCGATGCTTCAGCGCGTGCCGGCGTTGGCTCCCTCGCCTGGGCTGGGTTGTGGCAGCGCAGGGGCCCAGGGCCCCGCCTGTCGTCCAGTCCCAGGCCAGCCAGCCCTGCGTCCGCCGGCCCCCGCTGCCTACGATTCAGGCCCCCTGGGGCCCTGTCCCCTTCCCCCGCGGACGCCCCGATGCGCGTGCTGCTGCTCAACGGTCCCAACCTCAACCTGCTCGGCCGCCGCGAGCCCGGCCTCTACGGTGCCAGCACCTTGGCCGAGATCGAGGCGGCCCTCGGCGCCCAGGCCCAGCGTTCGGGGGCCGAGCTCAGCTGCTTCCAGAGCAACCACGAGGGGGCCCTGGTCGATCGCATCCAGGCCGCCAGCGGCCAGTGCGACGGCATCCTGATCAATGCCGCTGCCTTCACCCACACCTCGGTGGCCCTGCGGGATGCGCTGCTGGGGGTGGCGATCCCGTACGTCGAGCTGCACCTGAGCAATGTCCATGCCCGTGAGTCGTTCCGCCACCACTCCTTCCTGGCGGACCGGGCGATCGGCGTGATCTGCGGTTTCGGGCCCGCCAGCTACGGGCTCGCCCTTGAGGGGTTGCTGGGGTATCTGCGGCGCCAGGCCAGCGTCGCCAGCCAGGTGCCATGACGCCCGCCGCCATCCCTTTGGCCTCGGCCGCTGTTCCACCGGCAGGCCCCGTCGCTGCTGCCGCTCCGGGCCAGCATTCAGCGGCGGCCCCCGCCCCAAGGCCGGCCTGCGCCCCTGGGGAGCCCTGGGACACCCCTGCTGACGCGATGCCAGCTGAACACACGGGTGAACCCCCCGCCCCGGCCCCGGCCTCCATCACCCGGGTCAAGTGGCTGGCGGCACCCACCTCCGGCGCCTGGCTGGAGCAGGCCCTGGCCCATCCCGAACCGTTGCTGATCGACCATGCCCACTGCGAGCGGAAGGCGGCGGGGGTGGCCCTGCAGCTGATGTTCCGCTACCCCTCCGATGGCGCCCTGGCGGCGGTGCTCAGCCCCCTGGCCCGGGAGGAACTGGAACATTTCGAGCGGGTCCAGGCCCTGATGGAGCGCCGTGGCATCGCCCTGCGGCCCCTGGCCGCCCCGCCCTATGGCGCCGCCCTGGCCGGCCTGGTGCGTCGCCAGGAGCCGCAGCGCCGCCTCGACAGCTTTCTGGTGGCGGGCCTGATCGAGGCCCGCAGCCACGAGCGCATGGCCCTGCTGGCCCGCCACAGCCCCGACCCGGAGCTGCGGGCCCTCTATGCCGATCTGCTGGCCAGCGAGGCGCGCCATTTCGGTCTCTATTGGCTGCTGGCCGAGCGCGATCAGCCCCGGGCCAGCGTGGTCGAACGGCTGGGCGAGCTCGCCGCCGCCGAAGCGGCCCTGCTGGCCCAGCTCTGGCGGGAGCCGCGCTTCCACAGCTGATCGCCGCCGTTGGCCCGCTCCCGAGCGCCCCTGTCGGCCCCCGGCGATCGACGGGGAATGGTCGGCTCCGAAGGCCCGCTGGTCGGCGGCGTCACGTTCCGCTGCCGCTGGGGGACAGCCTGGGGGTCTCCTTCAGACGCCGGTTTCAGCCAGCAGCGCGTCCAGCAGCGGGTAGCGCTCGGCGATCCTGTCGCCGCTGAACCGGGCCACCCAGCCCTCGGGATTCTCGAAGAAGCGCAGGGCACAGAACTGCGGTTCCGGGCCCATGTCAAACCAGTGTCGGGTGCCGGCGGGCACGGCGATCCAGTCGTTGCGTTCGCAGAGCAGCTGCAGCACCTCATCGCCGAGGTGCAGGCAGAACAGGCCGCGACCCTCCACGAAGAAGCGCACCTCGTCCTCGCTGTGGGTGTGCTCGGCGAGGAACTTGCGGCGCAGCGCCTGGTGGTCCGGGTGGTCCGGGGTCAGGCGGATCGCATCCACCGTGGGGTAGTTCCCCAGGGCCTGCACCCGCTCAATCTCCGGCGCATAGGCCGCCATGATCTCCTCGGCGCTGGCGTCGGCGGCCAGGGCGGTGGCGGCTGGCCAGCGCTCGAAGCCGATGCCTCGGGCCGCCAGGGCGTCGCCGATCACGGCCGGATCGCAGCTGCGCAGCAGCACCCGGGCGGATCCGGGCGTGGCTGACCCCGCGGAGCCGGAACCCGCAGGGCCGCTGTCACCCGTGGCGGCCCGGCCCGGGAACGGGGCGGATTGCGGGGCGGCACCAGCTGTGAAGCTGGCATCGTCGGCCTCGCCATCCACCGTCATCGAGCCGGGCGCAGCGGCGTGGATCACCAGCAGGGTCATGGCGTCAATCGGGTGGAGCCGGGGTGGACCTGCGGGCCCCAGCGGCACTGGGTCACCCTAGGGGCTGTTCCCCTGCGTCGCCGCCCGTGCCTCCCCCCGAGTTCACTATCGCCCCAGTCGCCCCCGCCGGCCCGGGGCTGGCGCTGGTGGGGGTGGGTCCCGGGGATCCGGAGCTGCTGACGGTGGCCGCCGTGCGGGCGATCGCCGCCGCCGATCTGGTGGCCTATCCGGTGGCCCGCGAGGGTGGCGAGGGCATGGCCGCCGCCATCGCTGCTCCCTGGATCACCCCCTCGCAACGCCGGCTGCCGCTGCTCTTCCCGATGACTGAGGCGGTGGAGCCGCGGCGCCTCGCCTGGCGCGCCGCCGCCGACAGCCTCGCCGCTGCGGTGGCCGAGGGGCTGGCGGTGGTGCTGCTCTGCGAGGGGGATGTCTCCCTGTTCGCCACCAGCAGTTACGTGCTGCTGGCCCTGCGCCGCTTCCATCCCGCCTGTCCGGTCAGGCTGGTGCCGGGGATCAGCGCCGTGGCCGCCGCCGCCGCCGCCGCTTCCTGGCCCCTGGCCCTGCAGCGGGAGGCCCTGATGATTCGCCCCACCCCCGAGCAGCCGGCCGATCTGGAGGCCCTACTCGACCAGGCGGCCGCCGCCGGGGTGGTGCTGGCCCTGCTCAAGCTCGGGGCCCGCTGGGGCTGGGTCCGGCCGCTGCTGGAGCGGCGTGGGCTGCTGGAGCAGGCCCTGTTCGCCCGGAGGGTGGGCTGGCCGGATCAGCGGATCGCCAGCGCCGCCAGCGTCGCTGGGGGGGAAGCCCCTTACTTCGCCCTGCTGCTGATCCGCCAGGGCTGGCCGGCGGTGTTGCCGGAGGACTGATCCGCTGCTGCGGGTCGCGGCACCTCTGCCGTGCCCTGCCGCCCCACCCCGCCCTTGCGGCTGCACCCCAGCACCGCATCGCTGCCGCACTGGTGCAGCGACGCGGTGCTGGGGTGCTTCGATGGTGGCGATCGCTACCGGGGCGCTCCCCGAGGTTGGCTGCCGTGACCGCCCTGAACTGGCTGGCTCTGCTCCACCCGGTGCTGATGATCCTGTTCGTCTACCCGGTGGTCGGGGCCACGATCCGGCTTGGAATCCTGGCCCGCGAGCGGCGCCTGCACCTCAACCCGATTGCGGCCACCGTGCCCAAGGAGCACACGGACCACGGCCGCTGGGTGACCAGCGGCACCGTGGTGGCGGTGCTGTTCGCCCTGCTCTGGAGCTTCTGGCATCACCAGGAGCCGGGTGTGCCCTTCCCCGGAGGCTTGCCGCGCCTGCTCCGCTTGCTCAGCCTCGGCGCCCTCGCTCTGGCGGCCTGCCTGGCCCTGTGGCGGCTGCGGCGGCCCGGCCGGAGAGCCTTCGCGGCCCTGCTCAGCTGGGGTGCCCTGCTGGGGCTGGGGCTTGAGCCGGAGGTGTGGCGCCTCGCTGACCACCCCTTCGATCCAGCCTTCTGGCAGTCGCACTTCTGGGCCGGCTGGCTGCTCTGCGGCCTGCTGCTGTTCGCCATGGCGGCGGCACCGGAGATCGCCCGCTCCGAGCGGCTGCGCACCCTGCACCGACAGGCGGCCTTCCTGATCGCCTTGCTGCTGGCGGTGCAGGCGATCAGCGGTTGCCGCGATCTGCTCCAACTGGCTCCGGGCTAGGGCGGCAGGGGGACGGCCGATGGCCGGCACCGCAGCAGTGGATGCCCGGTCCGCGGACCATGGGGGTGGCGCCTTTGCCCCGTTTCAGCCCTCCGCGGGGCTGGCGCAGGTCCCCAGTCCCTCGGCCGCCCGCGTCAGCAGCTCCAGGGCTGCGGCGGCGGTAGGGGCCCGCATCAGCCCATGGCGCAGCTCCGCCGCCCCCGCAAAGCCCTGGCAGGTCCAGCCCATGTGCTTGCGGGCGATCAGCAGCCCCTTGGCCCCGTAGGTCTCGATCAGCGCCCCGAGCTGCTCCGCCGCCAGGGCGAGCCGCTCGGCAGGCCCTGGCAGTGGCGGCAGGGGCCGGCCCTCCAGGGCTGCAGCGATGCGCCCCACCTGCCAGGGGGCACCGAGGCTGGCGCGGCCCACCATCACCCCATCGGCGCCGCTGATCGCCAGGCAGCGCCTTGCCTCCTCCGGACCCCGCACGTCGCCGTTGGCGATCACCGGGATCGCCAGGGCCCGCTTCACGGCCCCGATCGCCCGCCAGTCGGCGCTGCCGCCGAAGCCCTGCTCCCGGGTGCGGCCGTGGAGGGTGAGGGCGCGGGCCCCCGCCGCTTCGAGGGTGCGGGCGAAGCCCACCGGATCGGCGCTGTCGCCGCACCAGCCCAGGCGGGTCTTGACGGTGACCGGCAGCTGCACCGCCTCCGCCACCGCCGCCACGATCCGCGCCGCCAGCTCGGGATCGCGAATCAGACCGCTGCCGCCGCCCTTTCTGGCGATCTTGCGCACCGGGCAACCCATGTTGATGTCGATCAGGAAGGCCCCGCAGGCTTCGGCCCGGCGGGCTGCCTCCGCCATCGCCTCGGGTCGGTGGTCGAACAGCTGCACCGCCACCGGTCCGTCCTCGGCGGCGAGGTCCTCCAGGCGCGAACGGCCGTGGCCCAGCTCCAGGGCCGTGGCGTTGACCATTTCGGTGTAGAGCAGGGCCTCCGGGGCCCAGCGGCGCACCAGGCCCCGGAAAATCTGGTCGCTCACCCCGGCCAGGGGGGACTGCAGCACCCGGCAGCGCAAGCTGCGGTCCGTGCCGTTGCCGCGCAGGATCAGGGGATCGGGGCCCGGCAGGGCGGTGGGCTGGCCCATGGCCTGCTGCGAGGGAGCGGCCGTGGGGTCAGGGGAGGTGCTGGGGGAGGGCGGTATCGCCATCGGTGGCGGCATCGGTGGCGGCATCGGCGGTGGTGAGCTGGGCGGCTTGGGGGATCGGCTGCTGTTGGGGGCGTTCAGGATCTTCGGTCGTGCCTGGGGCGTGGGGGGGCCGGAGCGGCGCTCCTCTCACCCTGGCGGCCTGCCCGGCCGAGCTCTCGGCGCGGCCCGTGACCCGGCCCCTCAGGCCGCCTCGGGGCCGGCCGGCTCCGGCGATCGCACCCTGCTGGCCGTTCGGGGCTGTCCCTCACGGGGCTGTGGCGGCCCCTCCGGTTGGACTCGCTGAGGATGCCGTCCTTGATGATGCTCTCCATCCGGTGGTTCTCCGTCGGGTGGGTGGTTCCCCATCGGGTGGCTCTCCATCGCGTTGCCGAGGCGGTGTCACACGGGGCTGTTGCCTCAGCTGCTGAGCGTTCCGCTGCCGGTCGATCAGCTTCTGAGCCTGAGCCGCTGCTGCTCCTCGGTGGCGGTCCCATTGCTCCGAGGCCCCGGGCCTGTGCCAGGCCGGCGGCGGTTGGGCCGATGTCATCCTGGCCCGGTATGGCCCGGTATGGCCCGGTATGGCCCCTATGGCCCCAGGCCTCCAGCCATCTGCATGCCCCGGCGTCCCGCCCGCTGACCAGCGCCCCGCCCCGCTCGGGCCAGCCGGATCCCCCTGCCCATTCCCTTCCCCAGCTTCCATGGCCGAGCCCTTCCCCCTCAGCCGCCCTCTGCTCGAGGCCGTGCTGGCGGACCGCCTCAGCGATCGTTTTGTCTGCGAACTGATCTGGTTGCGGCTCGGTTATGAGCCCCCCACCAGCCCTGCCACCCCCTCCGCGGATCCCCCCCCCTGGCGAGCCGGGACGGCCACGCCGCCAGCCTGGGCCCAGGCCTTCCCGGAGGCGCCCCAGCTGATCGCCAGCCGCCCCGCCAGCGTCGCCCTCACCCGTTCGATCGCCGCTCCCCACAAGCAGCTCCTCAAGCAGCAACTGGGCTTTGCCGGCTATCGCATCGGTGAGCTCTACCCGCGTCGCACCCGCCGCGCCACCGCCGTCAACTGGCTGCTCGCCCACCTGGCCGAGCGGGGCGAGGCCCTGCCCGAGGCTGGACCCCTGCCGCCGCTGCTCGAGCCGCCGGCGGATCCGGTGCAGGGCCATCCCGGCGATCCAGCGGTGGGTTGAGGGGGGCTGGGGGATGGGTTCGCGCCGTCGGTCGCGGTAGGGTCGCTCCAGGCCTGTATCGAAGGGATAAGTTCCGTGCCGCTGCCTGTGGTCGCCGTCATTGGGCGCCCCAACGTGGGCAAGTCCACCCTGGTCAATCGCCTCTGCGGCAGTCGCGAGGCGATCGTGCACGACCAGCCTGGTGTGACCCGCGATCGCACCTACCAGGAGGGTTTCTGGGGGGATCGCAGCTTCCGTGTCGTCGACACCGGCGGCCTGGTGTTCGATGACGACAGCGAGTTCCTGCCCGAGATCCGCGAGCAGGCCAATCTGGCCCTGGCCGAGGCGGCCGTCGCGGTGGTGATCGTCGATGGCCAGCAGGGGCTGATGGCCGCCGATCAGGCGATCGCCGAGTGGCTGCGGGGCCAGTCCGTGCCGGTGCTGCTGGCGGTCAATAAATGTGAATCCCCGGAGCGGGGCCTGGCGATGGCGGCCGAGTTCTGGAGCCTTGGCCTCGGCGAGCCCCATGCCATCTCCGCCATCCATGGCGCCGGGACCGGCGACCTGCTGGACCGGGTGATCAGCTTTCTGCCGGCCGTGTCGGAGGAGGAGGGGGAGGAGCCGATCCAGCTGGCGATCATCGGCCGCCCCAACGTGGGCAAATCGAGCCTGCTCAACGCCATCTGCGGAGAGAACCGGGCGATCGTCAGCCCGATCCGCGGCACCACCCGCGACACGATCGATACCACCATCGAGTGTGAGGGCCAGCGCTGGAAGCTGCTTGACACCGCCGGCATCCGCCGTCGCCGCAGCGTTGACTACGGACCGGAATTCTTCGGCATCAACCGCAGCTTCAAGGCGATCGAGCGCTCCGATCTCTGCGTGCTGGTGATCGACGCCCTCGACGGTGTCACCGAGCAGGATCAGCGCCTCGCCGGCCGGATCGAGGAGGAGGGGCGCGCCTGCGTGGTGGTGGTCAACAAATGGGATGCGATCGAGAAGGACAGCCACACCATGCCGGTGATGGAAAAGGAGCTGCGGACCAAGCTCTATTTCCTCGACTGGGCACCCATGCTGTTCAGCTCCGCCCTCACCGGTCAGCGCGTCAGCGCCATCTTTCCCCTCGCCAGGCTGGCGGTGGAGCAGCACCGCCGCCGGGTGAGCACGTCCGTGGTCAATGAGGTGTTGCAGGAGGCCCTGCGCTGGCGCTCCCCCCCCACCACCCGCGGCGGTCGCCAGGGGCGCCTCTACTACGGCACCCAGGTGGCCAGCCGGCCCCCGAGCTTCACCCTGTTCGTCAACGATCCCAAGCTGTTCGGCGACACCTATCGCCGCTACGTCGAACGCCAGATCCGTGAGGGCCTGGGCTTTGAGGGCTCGCCGATCCGCCTCTTCTGGCGTGGCAAGCAGCAGCGTGATGCCGAGCGCGACCTGGCGCGCACCAACAGCCGCGGGCGCTGAATGGACTGGCTGCGACAGTTCCCGATCGGCCAGTACGTCGACAGTGGCGGGGACGGAGCCGGCTCCTGGCTGCGGGGCCTCGATCCACGCCTCAAGCTGGCCTGGACCCTGGCCTTTCTCGTCACCCCGGTCCTGGCGGGACCCCGCTGGCGATTGGGCCTGGTGGCCCTGCTGCTGCTGCTCACCCTGCTCAGTGGCCTGCCGCTGCGGATCTGGCGCCGCACCCTGCCAGCCCTCCTGGCCCTGGCCCTGCTGGTGGGGCTGCTCACGGCCTCGCTGCCCGTCGGCACCAACCTGCGCTACAGCCCCCAGCGCCCGCCCGATGAGCTGCAACCGCAACCGCTTGCCCCAGGGGTGCAGGCCCCGCCGGAGCGTTCCGGCCTGAGCTGGGAGCTGCTGCGCTGGGGTCCGATTCAGGCCGGTCCCCTCGCCCTGGGGCCCCTGGTGGTGACCCGCCGTTCCGCCCAGCTCGGCATCAACAGCGCCACCGTGCTGGTGACCGTGATCCACAGCGCCAACCTGCTGCTGCTGAGCACCACACCCGAGGATCTGGCCTGGGCGATCAGCTGGTGGCTGGCTCCCCTGGGCCGCCTGGGGCTGCCGATCGAAAGGCTCGGCTTCACCCTGTTGCTGGCCCTGCGCTTTCTGCCGCTGGTGCAGGAGGAGCTGCAGAACCTGCTGCGGGCGATCGCGATCCGTGCCGTCAATCTCCGCGAGCAGGGCTGGAAGGCCGGCCTGGCCCTGGTGCTGGCGGTGGGCGAGCGGCTGTTGGCCAACATCCTGCTGCGCTCGGAGCAGGGGGCGGAGGCGCTGCTGGCCCGCGGCGGCCAGTGGCTGCCCCCCGATGCCCTCCATCGCGCCGAACCCGGACCGAGACGCCTCACCGTGCTCGGTTGGTTCGGCCTGGCCCTGCTGCTCGGCCTGCGCTGGCGGTTCGGCCAGGCCTGAGGGCGCTCGGATCGGGGGCCTTGGGCTGACGCGTCGGAGGCGGTGGCCTTAAATGGCCGAAGCACGTCCGTCCACGTGAGCGCAGAGCGTTATCTGAACCATCCCACCTTCGGGATGCTCTATCGGGTCGCCCCGGTGGGGGAGAGCCGCGATCTCTATGCCACGCTCTATGCCCAACGCATTTTCTTCCTGGTCACACTGCAAACCAAGGGCGCCATTTTTGAAGTGATCCCCCTGATGGATGCCCGCCATCACGCCGAGCAGAACCTCAGCCGCGCCCGTCGTGTCTCCGTCGAGGAGCACCAACGCTGGCGGCAGCTTTTCGACCAGACCTTTCTCTGAGCATTGCGGTGGCGGCAGCAGTGGAACCGGAGCCCCCAGGGCCCTCCCAGGATCCCCGCTGGCGGGACGATCCCATCCCTGGCGCTCCGCTCGAATCCCCCCCTTCGACGCCGGATTCCCTGGGGTCCGCAGCGCGGCAGTCCCCCCTGGAGACCGGCGCACCCCCTGGGCCCGGCGAGAGGATCGGATGCGATCGCCCCGGCCACGGGTCTGCGACCTCTCCCCTGCCTGCCGCATCCCTGGCCGATCCTGGCGGCCCTGATCCGCTGGAGCGGCGGCTTGAGCAGTTGCGCCACCAGCTGCCCGCCGGCACCCGCCTGCTGGCGGTGAGCAAGGGGCAGCCGGCGGCGCTGATCCGCCGTGCGGCGGCCCTCGGCCAGCGAAGTTTTGCTGAAAGCCGCCTGCAGGAGGCCCAGGCCAAGCAGGAGGCCCTGGCCGATCTGCCTGGGCTCGATTGGCATTTCATCGGCCGTCTGCAGGCCAACAAGGCCCGCGCCGTGCTGCGTCGCTTCGCCACGATCCACTCCGTCGACAGCCTGGCGCTGGCCGAACGGCTGGCCCGGATCGCCGCGGAGGAGGATCTCTCGCCGGCGGTGTTTCTGCAGGTGAAGCTGCGGCCGGATCCGGCCAAGGCGGGCTTCAGCCCCGATGATCTTCGCCAGGCCTGGCCACACCTGCGGACGCTGGCGCCGCTGCGGCCTTTGGGCCTGATGACGATCGCGCCCCTCGGCCTCGGTCCGGGGGAGCGGCCGGCCCTGTTCGCCGCCTGCGCCGCCCTGGCCCAGGAGCTGGGTCTGGCCGAGCTGTCGATGGGGATGAGTGAGGACTGGCGGGAGGCGGCAGCCGCCGGCAGCACCTGGGTGCGGCTGGGGAGCGCCCTGTTCGGAGCGCGATCGACCCCGGGCTGACCGGGCCGCCCTGGGCCTGTTCTGACCCCGGTCCCCTTGCCGAGGTTGGTGTGGGACGCTATTGAGGTTCTGAGCGTCCCAAGCAGAGGCCTTCATCCGTGTCGTTGTTCTCCCGTCTGCGTGCTGTTGTCTCCGGCGATGAGTATCTCGACGGCGACTACGACGACGAGCTGGACTACGACCCCGGTGCCATCGAAGAGAGCCGCCCGGCCGCCAGCACCAGCTCCTCCCGGTCCAGTGGCGCCATCACCCTGAGCGATGGGTTCGGGCTCGACGATCCCTTTGCTGGCACCAATGTGATCGGCATGCCTGGCCTGTCCAGTTCTGTGGCGGAGGTGTTTCTGATGGAGCCCCGCAGCTTCGATGAGATGCCCCGTGCCATCCAGGCCCTGCGGGAGCGCAAGACCGTCATCCTCAACCTGACGATGATGGAGCCGGACCAGGCCCAGCGGGCCGTTGATTTCGTGGCCGGTGGCACCTTTGCCATCGACGGCCATCAGGAGCGAGTCGGCGAGAGCATCTTCCTGTTCGCCCCCAGCTGCGTCACGGTGACCACCGCCGGCGGCGAGGAGACCGCCTCGCCAACCGTGGTGCCCTCCCGGCCCCCCGCCGAGCCCCGCGATGCGGCGCCGAGCCCCGCCTGGGGTCGCACGGATGCCCTGGGCTGACGCGCCACCAGGCGACAGGAGCAGCGATCCGGACGGCAGCTTCGGGGTGGTCGGTCTGGGGCGCATGGCCCTGGCCCTGCTCCTGCCTCTGATCGAGGCCGGAGTGATCGATCCGGCCCGGGTGCGCGCCGCCGTCGGTACCCCCGCCTCGGCTCGTCGTCTGGCTGAGAATCACGGGCTGGTGGTGGCCACCGATCCCACCGCCGCCTGGCGTTGTTCAACGGTTCTGCTGGCGGTCAAGCCCCAGCAGCTCGATGCTGTGGCCGCGGCGATCCCCCCTGCTCGATCCGTGGCTCCAGGCGGCGCCGCAGCGGGCGACGGCGAAGCGGACGCCGCCGCCGCTGGCGATCCCATCAGGCCGCCGCTGTTGATTTCCGTGTTGGCGGGGGTGCGGCTGGAGCGGTTGCAACGGCTGTTCCCTGGCTGGTGCTGCGTGCGGGCCGTGCCCAATACCCCCGCCCTGGTCGGTGCAGGCCTCACCGGTCTCGCCTGGGGTGAGGGGATCGATCGGGAGCGCCGTGCCTGGGTGAGCAGCCTGTTTGAGCGGGTCGGGGAGGTGCTGGAGCTGCCCGAGGGCCAACTTGATCCCTTCCTGGCCCTCACATCCTCCGGACCGGCCTTCCTGGCCCTGGTGGCGGAAGCGATGGCCGACGGCGCCGTCGCCGCTGGGCTGCCCCGCATCCAGGCCCAGCATCTGGCCCATCGCACCATGGCCGGCACGGCGGCGCTGCTGCAGGGGAGGGACCTTCATCCCGGCCAGCTCAAGGACATGGTGAGCAGCCCAGGCGGCACCACCATCGCTGGGTTGCGCCAACTGGAGCGCTCCGGCTTGCGCTCCGCCCTGCTCGAGGCGGTGCTGGCCGCTGCCCAGCGCAGCCGCGAGCTCGGTTGAAGGGCGGCGCGCCGCTCCGTTCAGCCCTCGCGCTTCTCGCCCAGCTTCGGTTCGGTGCCCTGCAGCAGCCGCTCCAGGTTGGCCCGGTGCCGCCAGACCACCAGCGCAGTGGTGAGCAGGGCCAGGGCCAGATAGGCGGGCCGCAGGCCCCCTGAGCCGAACCAACCCAGCATCAGCAGCGGCAGGGACAGGGCCGCCACCACGCTGGAGAGGGAGACGATACGGCTCAGGCTGAGCACCGTCAGGAAGATCCCGAAGCAGGCCAGCCCCACCGGCCACGCCAGACCAAGCAGCATCCCCAGACCCGTGGCCACGGCCTTGCCACCCTTCCAGCCGAGCCAGACCGGCCAGATGTGACCCGCCAGGGCCGCCAGACCGGCAGCCACCACCCAGGCATCCAGAACCCAGCCGCCGGCCAGCAACGCACCGCCCAGCAGCTGCCGGGCCAGCACCACGGCGGCGCTGCCCTTGAGCACGTCGACCAGGAAGACCGCCAGAGCCGGCCCCTTGCCCACCACGCGCAGCACGTTGGTGGCCCCGGTCGAGCCGGAACCGTGCTCGCGGATGTCGAGGCCGGCCAGCCAGCGACCCGCCAGCCAACCGCTGGGGATCGATCCGAGCAGATAGCCGCTCAACAGCAGCAGCCATGGGGTGATCGCGTTCATCAGTAGAGCATCTCCTCACTGATGATCTCGTCTGGAGCGGCGGCGAAGGCCAGCCACAGGGGGAACTGCAGCACCGGAATCGCTACCCCCTCCTCGGCGGCGTCGATCACGATGAAGGGAAGCTCCCCTCGCTCTTCCAGGCGGTCGGCGCGATCGATCAGGGCATCGGCCCGCTCGAACAGCACGATGCCGCTGTTGGGGCCAAAGTCCTCACGGCCCAGGCCCAGGCAGTCCTGCAGGCCCCGGCGCCATTCCCCAAGACGCTCCGGCAGGCCCGCCAGAACCAGGGTCTGGAAGCGGTCGCCGTAGAGCTCGCCGAGAATGGCGATCGCCGCCGCTGCCACGAGCACATTGCGGTTGCGGCTGCCTCCACTGGGCTGGGCGCCGCGGCCCCCCTGGTTGAGGAACCAGTCATCCAGCAGTGCCGCGGCCGTTGGTTCGAGGCTGCGTCGCAGCTTCCACGGATCGGCGTAGAAATCGGGTTGGCCGCCGTAGCGCGCCAGGGACTGGCGGATCTGGTCGGCGTCCTGGCTGAACAGGCCCGCAGCGGCCGGTGGCGGCGGCTCGATCGGTGCGACCCGATCCAGGGGGGAGGGCTGCACCAGCACCGGTTCGCGCACCAGCTCGGCCTGCTCCGCCACCGCCGCCAGCTCCTGCAGCGCCCCCACCAGATAGGACTGAAACCCCTTGAGCCGGTTGGCGATCAGCTCCGATCGGCCGATCGGAGTGGCGCCGATCTCCTGCAGCAGCCGGTCCCGCTGCCGCTCCAGGGCCCCGACCTCCGCCCGCAGGGCCGCGCAGCGCTCCAGGAGCTGCTCCTGCAGCTCCCGCAGGGTGGCCTCGGCTGGCCCCCCGGACCGCGGCGGCAGTGATCCAGGGACCACAGGCCCAGGGGGCTCAGGGCCGGATGGCCACGGCCCAGCAGGCTCCTGCTTCGGCCGCTGCGACGGCGGGCTCGAATCCGCCTCCGCCAGCCCCTGAGCCGCGGCGGCCTGCTTGTCCGTAGCCGTCTCCTCCCCTGGGGCCAGCGGCGATGCCATCGCCTGCGCCAGTTCCGGCGGGGGGCTCACGGCGGCCTGCTCGGACCCCAACGGGGGAATGGAAGGCCCGGCTGGGTTGGCGTCGGGGGCGGTGGTCATGGGGCTGGAGGGGGGGCCAGGTGGGGCAGGCGCTGCTCCAGCTGCTGGCGCAGGCTGGTGGCATCGAAAAGCACCGGCAGCAGATGGATGCTGCGCTCTTCCCGGAAATAAAACAGCACCGGCACCGCCGGCCAGAACAGGCGCCAGCCCAGCCAGGCCCCATAGGGAAACCGGCGGATCTCCCGATCGCTTCGCCACACCACCAGCGCCCCTTCCGCAAACTCCAGGCGCAGCAGCCGGGCCTGCAGCAGCAGGAAACCGCCGAACAGCACCAGCCCCAGGGCCAGCCAGCGGAAGCCGCCCCAGCCCGCCTGCAGCGGGATGCAGAGGGCTCCCAGCAGCGTCACGCCCAGGGGAACGAAAAAACGCGGCGCCAGGCTCACAGCCCCGCTGGCGACAGAGGTTGCGGCGTCCTCCGGAGCGGTGGGGGCTGGGGCTGGAACGGCGGCCGGCTGGGCCGGATCAGGGGAGGAGTGGGTCATCGCACCAGCATGGCCTCCGAGCTGGATGGGGCGGCGCAGGCCGCTCAGCGGCGGGAGCGGTTGGAGCGCTTGTTGCGCCGACCCGATCGGGGCCCTTGCAGCAGCTTGCTGCTTCCCTCCTGCAGGTCGTCCAGCAGGCTGCGGCTGCTGCTGGTGCCTCCGACGGCGGTGCTGGCTGCAAAGGCGAAAGCCAGGGCCAGGGAGCCGGTGGCGATCCTCAGGCCTTCCTTGATCAGCCGCTGCACCGCATCGGCATTGGGCTTGGTGTCGCTCGCCCGCAGCCGGGTACGGGTGAGCTCCAGTCCTTCGCTGAACCGCTGGCGCAGCTGGGGCAGCGGTTCAGCGAGCTGTTGCGGCGGAATCTGGGGGGCACCGGGGAGCTTCTTCAGGCTCTCCTGGATTTCGGCAGCACTCTGGGCCTGATTGACGATCCGGGCGATGCTGTCGAGGCGGTTCTCGAGCCCCTTGCGTTGGATCGCCAGCCGCTGAGACGTATCGTGGAAGCCTCGCCAGAGGGCTATGCCCTGTAAGGGGATCAGGAGCAGATAGCCCGCCACTGCAATCAGGGCAAGGCGGCGCAACAGCGCCAGGCGCTGCTTGATCTCGGCCTGATCTGGATTCACATAGCTAGCCAGGGCGATCAGCATCAGGCCCAGCAGGGCCAGACTTCCGTTGTTGACAAGGGTGCTGCTGATCTGGAGCTGCCAGGCCGGATCCATCAGCCGAGGGGGCACGACCGCGCTGATCACTGAGACCAGAAACAAGGCGAGAATGCCGTGGCCGGTGCGATTCAGCTGGCGCGCGAAACCGGTGCGACTGATCTGCCGGCCGAAACCGGATTGACCCTGACCGGCTGGGGTTGTGGTGTCCGCGGGGGGAACGGCATCGCTCATGAATCAAAAGCTTTTCATCCGGCGCCATCATCGGCCATGGGGACAGCCTTTTCAATCGCCGAACGTCAATTGCCGAATGTCAGTCGCCAGATGTCAGTCGCCGAACAGGAAGGCGGTGAGAACCACATCCGCCAGGGCCACGCAGACCAGGATCATCACAACGGCGCTGGTGGTGCTCGTGCCTACCTCCTTGGGGCCGCCCCGGGTGGTCAGGCCCCAACCGCAGGCCAGCACCGCGATCAGCAATCCGAAGACGATCGCCTTCAGCAACATCGCCGGCAGGTCGCTCGGCTCCATCCAGGTGCGCACCGAGGTCCAGAACACCGCCGGCGGCAGGCCATAAAGCAGGGTGCTGCTCAGCTGGCCCGACCAGATTGCCAGCACAAAAAACAGCAGGCACTGCACCGGTGCCATCACCAGCATCGCCAGCACCCGCGGCACCACCAGATAGTCCACTGGATCGGTGCGCAGCATTGTGATCGCGTCGATCTGTTCAGTGACTTTCATCGTCGCCAGCTGGGCGGTGTAAGCCGTGGCCACCTTGCCCGTCAGCAGGGTGGCGGTGAGCAGGGGGGCGATCTCCCGCGACAGGCCCAGGGCCAGCAGTCCACCCACCGCAGCGCTGGCCCCCTGCTTGGAGAGCTCTGCCGCCACCTGGATGTTGAACACCGTGCCAGCCGCCAGGGAGGTGATCAGCACGATCAGGAAGCTGCCGGGGCCCGCCTCCAGTAGCTCCTGCATCAGATCGTTGAAGCCGATCCGACCGCGGGCGATGGAGCTGATCGACTGGCCGCCGAGCATCAGGCTGCTGCCCAGTCGCCTCAGCCAGCTCGGGGGGCGGATCATGGCGATGCCCTGTGGAGGTGGTGCAGACCTTTCTCCGGCCAGTGGCGCATCACCAGGAGCCCCAATACCACCAACACGGCTGGAATCAGGCCCATGCAAAGCCGGATCGTGGCCACCGCACTGGCGGGTTGGGCGCTGCTGGCCAGCGATTCCTGATAGCCGCTGGCGGTGAGCAGAACCCCGAGCAGGGAGATCACGGCGCTGATGCATACCTTCTGGGCCAGCACCATCCAGGCGCTGTATTGGCCCGCCGGCCGTTCCGGGTCGGCATCGATCGCATCGGGCAGCAGCGACCAGGGGATCAGGTAGGCGGTGGAGGCGCCCACCCCGGCGAGCACGATCGTCAGCACCAGGGCCAGCAGCCTCAGGCCGTTGCCGGGGAAGGCCAGCAGCGGCGCCTCGGCCTGCAGGGGTTGGAGCAGCATCACCAGCAGGCAGGACAGCACCCAGAGACTGCCTCCCCAGCGCAGTGCCGCCACCCGACCATGGCTGTGGGAGACGCTGTTCCAGAGCCAGAGGCCGGCCAGGGAGCTGACCAGGAAGGGCAGCAGGATCAGCTTGCTGAGGCTTTCGGGCACCTGCAGCACCACCGGCAGGAAGAAGAGCGACACCGCCTGCATCAGCTGCAGAGCGCACCAGAGCAGCAGGTAGAGGCCCAGCACCATCAGGAAGCGGCCGTTCTGGGCCACCCGCCGCAGCAGCCGCCTGGTGGTGCCGCGGCTGCTGGCGGGTCGCTGGCAGCGGCGGGCGATCGGCAGCAGCCCCCAGCCGCAGAGCAGGCCTGAGCCCGCGATGATCACCCCGGAGACCAGGCCCACCGGCAGGTAGGAGCGCGGATCCCCCAGATCGGCCACCAGAACCCCCGCCAGCAGGGCGGCGGCGATGGTGGCCAGAATTGAGCCGGTGAAGCGGGCGGTGTTGAGCCTGGTGCGCAGCCCCACGTCGCTGCTGAGTTCGGCGGCCAGAGCGGTGTAGGGCAGATTGACGCAGGTGTAGAGGCTGTTGGCCGCCACTGAGATCAGCAGGAAGATCGCGAAGCGGATCGGCACGCTGTCCCAGGGGGGCAGCCACCACATCGCCGCCATGGCGATGCCCAGGGGCAGGGCGCTCCAGAGAATCCAGGGCACCCTTGGCCCCCAGGGATGGTTGGTGGTCTTGTCGCTCAACCAGCCCACCACCGGGTCATTGACGGCATCCCAGAGGCGGCCGAGGCCATAGGCCAGACCCGCCAACCAGGGGGGAAGGCCGGCGGCCACATAGAAACGCAGCAGGTAGAAGCCGATCAGGGCCGCCCCCATGCCGGTGCCCACATCGCCCAGGCCGTAGGACCAGAGCAGCCGCTGCCGGGCCCCCCCCTGCAGGTCAGCGGCATCACGGACCTCGGTGGACACGGCAGCGGGGCGAACACAGGCCATAATGGCCTGGCTGTCCTGGCCGACACGGTTCGGAGAGCCACGGCAACGACCTGACCCTCGGTCGGGTTGAGGCCGGCCCTCGGTTGACGAGGGTGGATCAAGGGAGAGACCAATAATAGGGGAGGCAAGAGGGGGCGTTAAGAGGGGGCGGTAAGAGGGGATGTGTTGCTGGCGATTCCACGCGAGGGATGGCGGCCAGCGTTCTCCGTGTTGTAGTATCAGGTTTACTCAATCCTTGCCATTTCTTGCTCTAGGCTTGAACTTGTCTGGATGAATGTATGAAGGGGTGTTGACTACCTGGTTAACACTGTTTTGCGGGCGTAGTTTAGTGGTAAAACCTCAGCCTTCCAAGCTGATGATGCGGGTTCGATTCCCGCCGCCCGCTTTCAACTCACCACCCCTTCCGGCCTGTGTTGAGACAGCTTTGCTGCCTCTGTTGCGGTCAACGGACTGAGGCCCGCAGTCGGCATGCCGGGATCAATCTGTTGCGACGGCGATGGGGTGTCAATCGAAGCCGGCCACAAGAATTCAGCTTCGCTGACTTGGGGGGGGCATGCCGCCGATCCCCTCCCTGGCCCTGGTGTTCCGTCCCAGAGATTTGCGGGCAGAGTCGCTGGGGCTTCTCCAGGATTGATTCCGCCGTGGCGGTCCTGTTGAATGGGGCCTTGGTCTTGTTGCAGGCCGCCACAAACGGCTCGATTTTGGCGATCAGTTTCTGCTGCTTCGCAGAAGCCTTCGGCTAGACGCTGGAGAAGCTGCCCCGCCGGATGGCCCGCTGGGTGATGATTGCAAGCCAGCGCTCCACCTGATTGAGCCAGGAGGCGCAGGTGGGGGTGTCGTGCATGTGGAAGCGGGGCCGCTGGGCCAGCCAGGCACGAATCTTGGCGTGCTTGTGAGTGCAGTAGTTGTCGACGATCAGGTGCACCTCCAGGTCACCTGGAACCGACTTCTCGATCTGGCGCAGAAAGCCCAGGAACTCCCGGTGCCAACGGCGGGGCTTGCACTCGGCGATCACCGCACCGGTGGCCAGATCCAGGGCCGCGAACAGGGTTGTGGTGTCGTGGCGAATGGCGTCGTGGGTGACCTCCTCGATGGAGCCCGGACCCATGGGCAGCCGTGGCTGCGTGCGGACCAGAGCCTGGCTCTGAGTCTTGTCGTCGAAGCAGAGCACCATCGCCTTGTCGGGCGGTTTCAGGTTCAGGCCGTCGGTATCGCGAACCGTCTCGAGAACGAGCGGATCGGTTGAGAGCTGGAATGTTGGCTGCCGGTGAGTCTGCAGCGAGAAGGGCCGCAATCAGCGGTGAAGGCGGGTTGTGGAGATGCTGGTGGCAGCCGCGAGGTTGTGCGCAGACCACCGGGTGCTGCCATCGGTGGGCTTGGCTTGCGGTGCCCGGTCCATCACCTCAGCCACCGTGTCGTCCTCGACGGTGCGAGGCAGCTCTCGACGCAGCTGATCGCGCAGGCCTTCCCGACCCAGGTCTGGGTAGCGCTTGCGCCACCTGCTGACGGTCAGGCCCGTCAGGCCCATGCGCCTGGCGATCGATGTGTTGGTGGCTCCAGCACGATCTGGGCGCGCTGGACGATCGCATGCAGCAAGCAGCGAGAGCTGGCGATGCTCTGCACTGGATGAACCCCGCCCTCACTGAGGAGCAGCGGCGGCATCGGACCACCAAGAGCCACGAAGCAGCCGCAGAGACTCCTTAATCGTCAAGTACAGGCCAGGACGGCACACTGGCTGGCGGCGATAAGGCCAGGCTGGGCCGAAGCGATGCGATGCTGCCTTTTTATTCGGTTCGGCAAAATATTTGTCTTGAGACGAAGATAACTTGTATTCCAAAAGCGGCATTCCTTGTCGCTAAATGCAAATCAGTTTCAATGAGAGGATGGATGAATACGTTGCGGGCAAGATTCCGAGGAATTTCTTGGAATCCTTTTTGATCTCAGGCATTCCCTGTTTTTGTCATGATTCCAATCTCGATGCGCAATTCACTGGCTCAACGACTCGATAATCTGGTCGCTTGTGGTTTTGCCAAAGTTCTGCCCGCAGCCTTTGCCCTCTCCGCGCTGGTAATGCCAGCTTCTGCAGCCACCAATTTGGTAAAGAATGGCGACTTTGAAATCAATGGTGGCCCAGGTGCTTCCCAATATAATCCTATACCGATGGTCCTGAATGATTGGATTTTTTCTCCTTCTTCACGCTTTGCAGGAATAGACACAGAAGCGCACGCCTACACCAACAACACACAGAATATCATGTTTTGGGGTGCAGCACCAGGCTATCAAAATGGCAATGGTTTTAAAGGCAGTCCCGATGGAGGTTATTTTTATGCTGCAGATGGCCATCCTAGTTTTCGTGGATATCTCAGCCAGGACATCACAGGTTTAACGATTGGACAGGTTTACGACCTCAGCTTTGATTATGCTCATGGCCAAGAGGCTTGCCCCCAATGCAATGGACCCACATCGCAATCCTGGTATGTAAGTTTTGGGAGCGAACAGTTTGAGACAGATTTTGTTGATGTCCCTGAGCATGGATTTGTGGATTGGCAATCCACGACTCATTCATTCACGGCCACTGCCACCACGCAAACTCTTACGTTCTGGTCTGTTGCAAATGGTCTGCCCCCGATGGGGTTGCTCGATAGTGTCACGCTGACGGCGCAGCCAGCTGCCGCTCCAGGTCCTTTGCCGTTAGTTGGTCTAGGCGCTACCCTCGCCTTGAGTCGCCGCCTGCGTAAGCGCATTAACCAAAGCATCAAGCCCTAAACTTCTTTCTCCCACGTCAATCCCTTTGGCCGGATTTGGCCGGGGCTTTAAATCAACAAGTTGTTACCATTGACGCTTGTCGCTTGGTAGCGTTGCGATTCTTCGCCCAGGCCAGTGCCAAGGTCATGGGGGAGGGCCTGGGCAGGGTTATAGGTGGGTGAGGTGGGTGGCTCTTGCTGGACAGCTCTGGCTCCTGGCAACGGTTACCCAGGGCAGCGATCGCTGATTCTCCATCACCGTTCTCTGCATTGTTGGTCCGCTCTCCTTGCCCTGTGCAGGTTGCCACGACCCGTTGGGCCGTGTCGGGTTCCGCCCCCACTGGGCGGGACCGGCCTCGGCCCCCACCCGTCGGCCGTCTCAATCCAAAGGCACCGCCGGCATCGCGCAGCGGGGAACACCGACCTCTGGCGTGTTGGTACGTCCCTGCTCCTCGCCGGTTACGGCCATCTCCAGCTCCATTCGCTGCAGGCGGTAGCCGCGCAGACGCCCCTGCAAGGTGCGCAACTGCCGATTGCTGTGCGCTGCGGCTTGTGCTCAACCAGCCGCTCCATCAGCTCCCGTGAGCCCAGCAGCGGCTTCTCCTCCAGCCAGTCCTCGATCAACGTCACGTCGGCCTCGAACGCAGCAAGCAGCGAGAGCTGGCGATGCTCTGCACTGGATGAACCCCGCCCTCACTGAGGAGCAGCGGCGGCATCGGACGACCAAGAGCCACGAAGCAGCCGCAGAGACTCTTTACCTTACTTGATTACGCAGCAAGCTCCGCAACCGGCCCAGCCAGGCCGTAGAGTGGTACACAAATACCATCCGGGTTATGGGCCGAAATGCCATTCAGTTCCAGAAAGGGCTCTCTGTGCCCGA
>CAIZQU010000072.1 GCA_903935205.1 uncultured cyanobacterium
CGCTGTAGCGTACGCCCATGTTGTTCAGGCTACTGGCGAGATCACCCAGGTAGGCCGGGTTGGTCTTCGCCAGCTGGCGCCGGATCGTCACCGCTTCTTCCGTCGGGGCCAGCGCCTCCTGCCGGCGGCCCAGATCCCTGTAGCTCACGCCCAGGTTGTTCAGGCTCGTGGCGAGATCCCCTAGGTAAGCAGGGTTGGTCTTCGCCAGCTGGCGGCGGATTTTCACCGCTTCCTCATCCTGAACCAGGGCTTCCTGGCGGCGGCCAACGGCGGTCAGGTAGACACTCAAGTTGTTCAACACCTCAGCACGGAACCGATGCAGCGGTGCCAGACGAGTCTTCGTCCACTCCAGCGCCTGCAGTTGCAGCCGCAAAGCCTCCGCAGGATCACCCTTCTCGTAGGCCGCAACAGCCGCGTCAGCCCAGCCTTGCACTTCTGCAGGAATCTCAGTCTGCTGCTGAGCAATCCGTCCTGGAGCGGCGGAGCTTGTTCTGGAAGGGATCTCTAGAGCAGCCACCGGCAACGCCACCAGGAGCGCCAGGGGGCCGCTCAGGAGCCAGGCTGCATCAGCGAAGGAGAAGGGGCGAGCCATGGGCTGAATAAATTACTGCCATCCTGACAAACCTAGGTTATTCTCGCTGCGCTTGTGTGGTCGGTTCCGCACCTGAGGCTCAGCTCCGCCCTTCCCACCGTCTTGCGCCAAGCCCTCACCAGTCTGCGGCCCGCCCACCGCCTGACCTCGGTTGGATTCGGTCCCGTCGCTGCGCCGAGGATGTTGAAGGGGGGGCGGACACCAGCTGTTGCGGGCGCCGATGGGTTGGGGAGCCTGCAGCTGAGCTGTACTCCCTATTCCTGGCCCCCTTATCAATAGTCATCAGGAACCATCACCGTCGTGATCGGCCCCTCGCCCTCGCCCCGGATGTCGTCCGTGATGATCCAGACCTTGCCGTGCTCGGGCGTTAGGTAACTGGAAAAGAGGCGGCCATCGCCGCTGCGGGCGGCCTCGTCGTTGGCGGCCTTGTCGTCCTCGCTGATGTCGCCCCAGTCGCCGGTGGCATGGCGATCGAGCAGGGCGGTGATCTGAGGGTGGGGGATGGCGGCGGCCACAGCGGCGGTGGCCACCACACGGCCGAGGTTGTGGAGCATGGGAAGGGAGCTGCGGCGGGAAGGGAAAGCGGGGCTTGGGGCGGCCCCGCTGGTGGTGATCAGCCGTGTGGCCGGCCTCAGGCGATGCGGGCCTGGAGCTGGCCTTGTGGCCGAGGCCTTGGGCCAGATCCTGCTGGATCCAGAGGCGATGGCGCTGCTGGGTGATCAGCCCGGCGATCGAGGGGATGGATTCCGGCACCTGGAAGGCGGAACGGAAGGCGCGGGAGAAGGCCGCCAGCTGGGGCGGCAGGCGCGGTGAATCGCCCAGCCCATGGTCAAGGCAGAGATCCAGCCATCCCATGGCAAGGCCATCAAGGCCGATTCCACTGCCCGCCGATCAGCGCAGCGAAGACGCCAGGAGAGGCCAGGAGAGCGATTGCGGACCCTCAGTCCTCGGAGCCGAATGTAGCCGGATGAAGACGGGTGGAACCGGATGAAAACGGATGGAACCAGATCAAGCCGGGTGGAGCCGGATCAAGACGGATGGAACCGGATCAAGCCGGATGGAGCCGAATGAAGCCAAATGAACAAGCCCGGCCTTTCAGGGCCCGCTGATCGGGTCGCGATCGATTTCGGCCGGATCGGACCCTGCAGCGCTCGGGAAATCCCTCGATACCAGCCACAACAACAGCCACACCAGCAGCGACAACACCAGAACAATGGGGATCAGCCCTGGCTGTGGCCTGAGCAGCAGCAGGGCGTTCAGTCCGGGCAGCGTTTGCAACAGCAACCACAGCCCCAGACCGATGGCACCACCGAACTGGCTGAGGCGGCTGCGCGGCTCACCGTTCAGCCAGACCAACACACCACCACCGAGCAGCAACAGGCTGAACACCAGGCTGCGCTGAGCCTCGACATCGATACCGGGCCAGCGGGCAAGGGAGAGGGCCAGAACGGCCAGCACCCCGCCCTGCAGCAGGGCCTCACGCCACGCAGCAGGGCCGAACAGCGGCGCCTCCGCTGGCCGGGGCGGCTGCTGCATCAGCCCCGGGGTGGCCGGCAGCGCCTCGAACACCACCGTGCAGGCCGGATCGATCACCAGATGCAGCAGGGCGATGTGCACCGGCAGCAACAGCAGGGGCTGGCCGGGCACCAGCAATGGCAGCAGGCTGACCGCGGCGATCGGCAGGTGGATCGCCAGGGTGTAGCCCAGAGCCCGCTGCAGGTTGGCCTCGATCCGCCGGGCCAGGGCGATCGCCTTCACCAGGCTGCCGAAATCGTCGCCCAGCAGCACCAGATCGGCCGATTCCCGCGCCACGGCGGTGCCGCGTTGCCCCATCGCCACGCCGATGTCGGCCGCCTTCAGCGCCGGGGCGTCATTGACGCCATCGCCGGTCATCGCCACCACCTCCCCCGCCGCCTGCAGGGCCCGCACGATCTGCAGCTTCTGCTGCGGCAGCACCCGCGCAAACACCGACACCCGAGCGAGCCCTTCAGCGATCGGCCCAGCAGGATGGGCAGCCCCGAGGGCCCGGAGATCGGAGCCGCTCAGCACCGGCCCCGCAGGGAGACCCGCCTGGTCAGCGATCGAGCGGGCCGTCAACGGCGCATCGCCGGTGATCATCACCACCCGCAGCCCTGCCCGCTGGGCCAGGGCGATCGCGGCGGGCACCTCCGGTCGCAGCGGATCCGCCAGCCCCACCAGGCCGATCGGCTCGAACAGAAAGTCGTGCACCGTCTCCGGGGGGCGCTCTGGCTCCGTTGCACCGGCAAGGTGGGGGTGGAGGGGGGCTCCGTCCAGGCCGCTGGCCACCGCCAGCACCCGCAGGCCCTGGGCCGCCAGGCCATCAGCGGCCTGCAGCCATCGGGCCGAAAGCTCTGGGCTGAGGTGGCAGAGCTGGACGATCGCCTCCGGCGCCCCCTTAGCGGCGATCTGCCAGCGACCGCCCTCCGCGCACCAGAGCTGCGAAAACACCAGCAGATCCGAGGAGAGCGGATAGTCGCGCAGCAGCGGCCAGTCGGGGTGAAGATGCTCGCTCCGCTGCAGATGCACCAACGCCAGCCGTTCGATCGCCTGTTCCATCGCATCCACCGGATCGTGGCGGCTGGCCAGCACCGCCAGCTCGAGCAGCCGATGCCACGGTTCGTCCAGGGGCGCGCCCGCCTGCCAGAGCTCTCCCGCCGGCCAGGTGAGCAGCTGCTGCACCGCCATGCGGTTCTCGGTCAGCGTGCCGGTCTTGTCGACCGCGAGCACGGTGGCGCTGCCCAGGCTTTCCACGGCGGCCGGCCAGCGGGCCAGCACCCCGATCCGGGCCAGACGCAGGGCACCGAGGGCCAGAAACAGCGCCACCACCACCGGAATCTCATTGGGCAGCACCGCCAGAGCCAGAGCCAGGGCCGCCAGCAGCGCCGTGCTCCAGTCGCCGCTGAGACTGCCCTGCACCACCGCCAGAGTGGCGCAGAGACCCAGGGCCACAACCGTCAGCCGCGCCGTGAGCCTGCGGGTATGGCGCTGCAGTCGGGTCGCTGGCGGCATGACGGTGGCGAGGCTGCGGCCGAGGCGGCCCAGCTCGGTGGCCTCTCCCACCGCCACCACTGCGGCCAGGCCACGACCACTGGCCACCAGCGAACCGGCCCGGATCAAGGCGCCGGCGTTCTCGATGGCATTTGGCAGCGACTCGCCGCTGAGCACGGAGGCATCGATCCACAGGCCGACGCCTTCGCGCAGCTCGGCATCGGCGGCGACCCGGTCCCCTTCCTCCAGCCGCAGCAGGTCCCCCAGCCGCACCTCCTCGGGGGCCAGATCCATGTCGATCCCATCGCGGCGCACACGGGCCCGGGGCGAGGAGAGGCGGGCGAGTTCGGTCAGGGCCCGCTGGCTGCGCTGCTGCTGCCAGCCATCAAGCAGGCCGATGACCATCACAAACCCAAGCAGAATCCACGCCTCCTGCACCTCGCCGATCAGGCCGTAGATCACGGCACAGGCCAGTAGCAACAGGTTGGTGGGCTCCAGGAGAGCCATGGTTCCTTGTCCGATGGTTCACCCCCGGCGGGCCCTGTTCCCAGATGCTGCCCACGGCGGAGCGCCCTGGCCTGGACCGGACTCAGGGAATGATGGGCGCGGTCCTCCACCCGCGGATCGCCGTGCAGCGGTGGTGCTCAGTCGTTGCAGGAACAGAGAGGCGTCAGTGAGGCGGGAGAGAGATCGACGGGTTCAGTCTGGAGGAGTTGCGGACGGCAACCCAGGAAGAGCTCTGGAGATCAGGCATCAGGCGATCGCTGCTTCGCCGGATGTCGTTCGTCTGATGGCAGGCCAGCAGCGGAACGATCTGGCAGGAACTGCGATGGATAAGCGAGGGATGATCGAGGCCGATTCGCGTGACAGTGTCAGAGACGGGGACCGGTTCAGGCGATCGAGCTTCTGCAGGTGTTCCAATGTTTGGTTGAGAATAGTGTTGTAAGCAGGATTGGCCGCAGCCAGGGGACGGATGATCCTCAGCGCCTCCTCGAAGGCCGCACGGGCCTGTTCAGCACGGTTGGCAAAGACGAGAGAGATGCCCAGGTTGTTCAGGGCGACGGCAAGATTGGCCTGGATGTCAGGGTTGGTTGCCGGCATGCGTCGGTAGATCCTGATCGCTTCTTCACTGGGTGCCAGCACCTCTAACCAGAGACCGGTCTCGCCATAGCGGGCTCCCAGATTGATCAAGGCATAAGCCACATCGCTCTGATAAGAGGGTTTGACCTGGGCCAGGTCGCGATAGAGACTGAGCGCCTCCTTCGTGGCAGCCAATGCCTCCTGATAGCGTTTCAAGCCTCCCAGGATGTTACCCATGTTGCTCAAATTCCTGGCCAGATCCTCTTGATAATGCAAGGCATCCGCCGGCAGCTGCCGCTGAATTGTCAACGCTTCCTGGCTGGCGGTGAGGGCTTCGGCCATGCGGCCCAGATCGCCATAGATCGGAGCCAGGTTGGTGAGGGCCATGGCCAGTTCTCCGCGAGCGGCCGGATTGGATCGCGCCAGTTCACGGTAGATCGCTACTGTTTCCAGCGTTGGCGAGAGGGCATCCTGCCATCGGCCCAGACTGCGATAGCGGTTGCTGAGATTGGCGAGAGACATGGCAAGATCACTCCGATACGAGGGCTCAACCTCAGCCAGCTCGCGGAAGATCAGCAGGGATTCCTGGCTGGCGGAGAGCGCATCCTGCCAGCGACCAAGATGACTGTATTCACGACCCAGGTTGTGGAGGGTAATGGCAAGAAAGCCGCGATCGATCTGCGTGAGGTCCTTCATGCCGCGGAAGATCTTCAGGGCCTCCTCGGTTGGAGCCAACGCTTGCTGAGGCAAACCCATATCGTTGTAGATGGCACCCAGGCTGTTTAGGGAACGGGCCAGTTCACCACGGTAATCAGGATTGATCGCAGCCAACCTGCGGAAGATCAACAATGACTCTTGGGTCGGTGCCAGCGCGTCTTGATAGCGAGCCAATGCGCTGTAGACAGCTCCGATGTTGGTCAGGGACCTGGCCAGTTCATCCTCAAAGGCCGGGTCGATTCTGGCCAGAGACCGGTAGATCGTCAGCGCGTCTTCGGTGGCAGCCACCGTATCCCGGGGACGGCCAAGCATGTTATAACTCACGCTCAGGTTGGTCAGGCTATCGGCCAACGCTGCCCTGTAGTCGGGATTGATGGTGACCAGGTACCGATAGATCTTTACGGCCTGTTCTTCAGCTGCCATGGCCTCCTGCAGGCGACCCATGCCACTGAGCAGGATACCGATCTTGATCAGGCTCGAAGCCTTGTAGGGGTCATTCGCCGGACGATTGGCAGTCAGCCAGGCCACGATCTGCTGCATCAGCTCCAACGCCGGCTGGAAGTCCCCGCGTCGATACAGCTCAATCGCTCGATTCTCGCGGTCGATCATCGCTTCCGGCAGCGGCCGCTCGATCGCAGTGGGCTGCTGCTGCTGTTGTTCCAGGGCAGCCACGGGCGGACTCACCAGGGCGGCCATGGGGGCGGCCAGCAGCCATCCGACTGTGATCAGGGAGCATCGACTGGCCATGGCTTACCGGAACCACAAGCCATTCTGGCCGCCATTCCAGCACCTGAACCTCCCGGAGGGATGCGCTGTCGATGCAGGTTGGCACCACCCCTGGGGCAGCAGCAAGAGCTTGACCTGGGCCATGGAACCAGGAGATGGGCCCTGAAGCTGAAGCTACTCTCTCCCGCCAGCGCTCCTGCCATCAACGCTACTTATATTGCAGGGAGTATCCAGCGGCTTGCTGGATCAACGCAGGATCCTAGGATTGGAGGAAAGATCGCATTGAGGCGCAAGCGATGCCTTCAATCAGCATCAACACATCCACGAGTCAGCCCTTTAGCAACATCTGGAGCTCGGGAGCTTCTGACTCCTTCAGCTATGGCCGCTTTCTCGGCCTAGCCCACCAAGGCTTCGGCACCTACGAGGGCGGCAACACCCTACCGGCCTATTTCAATGCCAGTGGAGACTGGAGGAGTCCTCGACCTTGGAATGCTCTCCCTGGTTTCGGTTTCGGCGGCAGCGCTCAATTGCGTGCGGGGGTTAATCTCGGAATCAACGGTACAGCCGGGTCCGCACAACTCAATCTTAATGATCGCATCAACCTCGATTGGGCTCGTGAGAATGAAAACATCACGATCAAATCCACGTACGACTATCAACCCTCAACCCTCAAGGTTGTCGGCCCAAGGCTGCAAGCCTTTGTGCAAGGAAGGCTCGACAGCCAATTCTCAGCGCATCTCAATTACGCCGCTCCATTTGATGGCTGGCGCAAGACAGGAATTTCCCTCCCGTCAGCGTTCAACAACTCCAACCCGCTATTTGAGTATCGGTTTGACAGCAAAGACCCACTGCAACTTGGCAGTAAAGACCCACTGCAACTTGGCCTGGGCTATGGCTCGCTGAAGTTTCATGGCGTCAATCTCGATACAGCGGTCACCACCCAACTGGCCAGGGGTGTTCAATCATCCGTCAACAATCCCATCCTCAGCGCCAGCCTCGACCTCGACAAGCTGCTTGTTCCCGGTGGACTCTCCTACTCCTTTGCCGGAGGAAGGCTCTCGCTCGCCGACATTGGTCTGAACATGAATGCCAATGTGTTGCAGCACATCACGGCGAATGTTGATACGGTGACTGGTCTTTATAAAATGGAAAACGGCGAGATTCTGCGTGCCACCGTTGGCACGCCCCTGACTGTGCCGATAGCCCAATACGACGCCAACGGCGATGGCCAACTCTCCGTTCGTGCCACATTTATAAAATGGGGTTCGATGTCAAATCAGACCTCTCTCTGGTTTGGTGCCAATGCAGGCGCCAACTTTCTGTCCGCAAGCTTCGGCGGCCTTTCGATTGGGCCCTTCGCGACCCTTGGGCCCTGGAATCTTGGCAGTCAGCTCTTACCCGCCTACAGCAACAGCTGGACCGCCAGGCTGGGGAGTTCAGAGGCCCACAGTCTTCTGCTCGCCTGATCACCGTGGCACTGCTCTGGTGGACTGGTGTATTGCCCTGGTGTACTGGTGTACTGGTGTAATGCTTTGGTGGACTGCTCTGGCGCCGCTGCAAGGCTTTTCCTGAAGGGCTCCCTTCAGGGCCATTGCGTTTTGATACGATTCCCTTTTGATTGCTCGCGTGAGCAGTCTGGCTGATCGAAGCTGATCGGACTGAACTGGTCTTTGTGAACTGGTCAGTATGCGCTGGTCGGTCTGAGTGGGTCTGTCTGAGCTGGTCTGTCTGAGCTCGTCGGTCGGAACTGGTCAGTGTGATCGGGCTGATCAGTCTGAACTGATCTTGATCCACTTGTCAGGGTGAACTGACCCCTGGGCCCAGTGCGTCCCAATCTGTTTTTGCCACAGGATGGGCAGCGCCGCCCTGGATCCGCCACAGTCAGGGCGGCACGATCTGTCGCGATGCCCGCCAAACGCAGCCTCAATGCCAAGAATCTGGAAACGCTCGGCGCCAAGGCCCTGGCGGAGCTGTTGATCGAGGTCAGCGCCGGCCATGCCGTGATCCAGCGGCGCCTGCGCCTCGCCCTGGCCTCCGCCGGCGGCGTCGAGCCTGCGGCGCAGGAGGTGCGCAAACGGTTGGCGACGATCGCCCGCTCCACCACCTTCATCGATTCCGCCAAACGCAAGGACCTGCTGGCGGACCTCGAGGCCCAGCAGCAGGCGATCAACGGCCCGATCGCCACGGCCGATCCGACCCTGGCGGTGGAATTGCAGGTCCGCCTGCTGGAGCTGGGCGATGCGGTGCTGGATCGCTGCTCCGATACCACCGGCGCTGTGATCGGCCTGTTTCAGCGCGGCGTGGCCACCCTGGCCGATCTGGCCAAGACGGCGGCCATCAACCCCGCAACCCTGGTGGAGCACGCAACCGACCTGCTCCAGGAGAACGGCTATGGCCAGTTCGCGGGGCTGATCCCGGCCCTGACGCCCGCGCTGGGGGAAGCGGGGCTGTGGCTGCTGGAAGAGTCCCTGCTGCAGCGCGGCGGTGTCGACCTTTTCACGATGGAGCAGCTCCTCCTTGCCCGGGGCGATCTCGATGGCTACCTCGCGCTGTTCGAGCCCTCCCAGCTCAGCTGGCCCGAGACCGCCGCCGCTGTGGCCGGCCACCTGCTGGCGGCCGGTCGGGCCGAACAGGCCCTGACCGTGCTGGATGGCGCCGCCGAGTCGACCAGGATGCTGCAGGCCGAGACCTGGCACACCAAGCGCATCGCCGTGCTGGATGCCCTGGGCCACCACGAGGCCGCCCAGCAGCAGCGCTGGCAGCTCTTCAGCCAGACCCTCTCGATTCCGCTGCTGCGCGACTATCTGCAGCGGCTCGATGATTTCGCCGATCTGGAGGCCGAGCAGCGGGCCTTTGCGCTGGTGGATGCCCATCCGCAGCCGCTGGTGGCGCTGCAGTTCCTGGTGTTCTGGCCGGCCCTGCCGCGGGCGGCCCGCTATGTGCTCGAACACCGCCACGACTGGGATGGTGATGCCTATGAGATCTACGAACCGGCCGCAGAACGCCTCAGCGCCGACCATCCGCTGGCCGCCAGCCTGCTGCTGCGAGCCATGGTGGCCTTCGCCCTGTCGATGGGCCGAACCAAGCGCTACCGCTATGCCGCCGACCATCTGCGCCAATGCGAACGGCTGGAGGCCCGTATCGATGACTGGCAGGGTCTGGAGAGCCACGCCAGCTTCATGGGCAGGCTGCGGGAAGCCTTCAGCCAGAAGTGGAGCTTCTGGCAGCAGCTGGAGCGTTGACCACACCCCACAGCGAAAGCCGGCAGGGGTCGGCGGCCATCATGCCGCCAGCCCCCACGCCCTCGCCCATGGCCGTTCCCCCCGATCCCGACACGGCCCCGACCCTGGTCGATGGCCCAGACCTTGCCCCCGCCACCCTGCTCCTGGCCCACGGGGCCGGCGCGCCGATGGACAGCCCGTTCATGGCGGCGATCGCCGGCGGTCTGGCCGGGCGCGGCTGGCGGGTGGTGCGCTTCGAATTTCCCTACATGACCCGGATCCGCCAGACGGGCCGGCGCCAGGGGCCCGATCGGATGCCGGTGTTGCAGCAGGCCTTCCGGGAGCAGGTGGCACGGGAGCGGCGCCTGCATCCGCAGCGGGCGCTGCTGGTGGGAGGCAAGTCGCTGGGGGGGCGGGTGGCGAGCCTGCTGGTGGATGAACTCGCCGGCAGCGATGGCGTGCGGGGCTGTCTCTGCCTGGGCTATCCCTTCCATCCCCCCGGCAGGCCGGCGCAGTTGCGCACCGAACACCTCGCCGCCCTGGCCAGCCCCACCCTGATCCTGCAAGGGGAACGGGATAGTTTCGGCAAACGGGGAGAGGTGGAGAGCTACGGCCTCTCGGCGGCGATTCAGCTGCACTGGCTGCCGAACGGTGACCACAGCTTCAAACCCAGCCGCAGCTCCGGCCTGAGCGAAGCCCAGAACTGGGCGACGACGGTGGCCTGGAGCGCCGACTTCCTGGCAGCGGTGCTGGGCGGGTGAGCCTGGGGAACTTCCGCCAACGCCCGCCAACGCCCACCCAAGGGGGCGTGCAGGTGGGGGCGTCAGGGCGAGCCTGTGGCGTCGGGGCACATCAGACGGGCGTCAGGCGGGCCGGCTGGCGATCACGGCGAAGAACGGATCCCCCTTGGCGCCGATTAGGCCGGGCAGGCCGGGGGCGCGGGTCTGTTCGGCGATCAGGGTGGGCCGGGGCCAGCCCTGGGCGATCAACACCTCAGCCACATAGGCCAGGTGGTCGCGGTCGCTGCCATCGGCCCAGATCTGGGGCGCCTTGGTGAAGAACATCCGGTTCGAGAAGGCCACGATCAGCTGGCCGCCGGGCCGGGTGATCCGCAGCAGCTCCGCCGCCACCGCCTCCGGATACTGCAGATACTGCCAACCGGCCACGATCAAGGTGGCATCGATGCTGGCGCTTTCCAGGGGCAGGCGCTGGTCGCGGTTGAGGTTCTGCAGCCAATGGCGCTGCAGCCGCGGATTGGCAGCCAGCTCCTCGGCATTGAGGCCGTGGCCGATCACGCTGGCATAGGTCACCTCCTCCGGCAGGTGCGACACCCAGCTCGCCATCAGATCAAGCACCGCTGCTCCGGCCGGAATCCGCTCGCGGTAGAGCTCGGTGAGGCGCTGGCGGAAGGCCGCATCCAGATGCTGGACAAAGCGCGGCTGGGCGTAGAAGAGGGCGTCATCGCTGGAATCCCACTTGCGCCGCTGCGTTTCCTCCAGCACCTGCACCACCACGGTCCATCCCTCCAGAACTGGGGGCGATTCTGGCCAGAGCGGTGCGGTCGCGGTGGATGATCGCCGCAGAGCTGGTGCGGCAGGTACGCAAGGCCGCTCCGCTCCCAGCGGCGCGGTTCCGGTGGAGCGACATCAGCGGAGCGGCATCAGCGGAGCGACATCAGCGAAGCGGCCGCGGCGACGCCTGGGCCAGCAGCATCTAGCGCCCGACGATCTTGCGCATCGCCGCCATCTCAGCATCGGCGTCCCGGAGGATCTCCTGGGTCACATCGCCGGAGACCTGAATCAATCGGGCGATGCAACCGGTCCAGCCCGTCTGGTGGCTCGCCCCCAGCCCGGCGCCGCTGTCGCCATGGAAATACTCATAAAAGGGCACGTATTCCTTCCAGTGGGGATCCGTCTGCCAGCGCGCCTCATTGCCATGGAGCGGCCGTCGGCCATTGGCATCGGGCAGGAAGATGCTGATCAGCCGGTTGCTCAGCTCCTGGGCGACCTGGAACAGGTTCATCACCTGACCCGATCCTGTCGGGCACTCGATACGAAACGACTCGCCGTAGAAGGCGTAGAGGGTGAGCAGCGAGCGGATCAGCATGAAGTTCACCGGCATCCAGATCGGCCCACGCCAGTTGGAATTGCCGCCGAACATGCCGGAATTGGAATTGCCGGGTTGATAGTCGACCCGAAACTCCTGGCCGCCATAGGTGAACACAAACGGTGCATCGCGGTGCTGTTGCGAAAGGGAGCGGATGCCGTAGGTACTGAGGAATTCCCGCTCATCCAACAGGCGCGTCAGCACCCGCCGCAGCTTGCTCTGCGAAAATACCGACAGCATCCTGCGGCCGGCGCTGCCCGGCTGACTGGGTAGATGCACGGTGCTGCAGAGCTCGGGATGGCGCCGATAGAAACTCTGGGCGTGATCGCGAAAACTGGTCAGACGGATCAGGTCGGCCTCCTCGAAGATCGCCACCGCCGCCAGCGGCAGCAACCCCACCATCGAGCGCACCTTGAGCCGGAAGGCGTTGCCATCGGGCAGGCGCAACACATCGTAGAAAAAGCCATCCTGTTCATCCCACATCTCGTCATTGCGATCGCCGATGCGATCCATGGCGCCGGAGATCCACATCGTGTGTTCAAAGAATTTGATCACATACTCCTCATAAAGCGGATCCTGTTGCGAGAGCTCCACCGCGATCCGCAGCATCTGCTGGCTGAACACCACCATCCAGGCCGTGCCGTCAGCCTGCTCCAGGGAGCCGCCGGTGGGCAGGGCGGAGCTGCGATCAAAGACGCCGATATTATCAAGCCCTAAAAAACCACCCTCAAAGACATTGTTGCCGGAGCGATCCTTGCGGTTGAGCCACCAGGTGAAATTGACGAGCAGCTTGGAGAAGGCATATTTAAGAAAATCAAGATCGCCTCGGCCGTTGTTGCGAGCCTTGTCCATCAGGTAGATCTGCATCGTTGCCCAGGCATGCACCGGCGGATTGACATCGCCGAAGTTCCACTCATAGGCGGGGATCTGGCCGTTGGGGTGGAGGTAGTCGTTGCGCAGCATCAGATCGAGCTGTGTCTTGGCGAAATCGGAATCGACGATCGACAGGGGCAACATGTGAAAGGCCAGATCCCAGGCGGCAAACCAGGGATATTCCCACTTATCCGGCATCGAGATGATGTCGTCGCAATAGGCATGAAACCAGTCGCCATTGCGCGTGCGATGCCGCTGCTCAGCCCCCGAGCAGGGGCCGAGGTTGTGTTCCTTGAGCCAGAGATCTACATCGTAGTAGAAATACTGTTTCGACCACAACATGCCGGCCAGGGCCTGACGCATCAGCTTGGCCCAGTCGGGGAATTCGGCCTTCACCCGCGCTGGTGTGACGCTGGCATAGAAGGCATCGGCTTCCTCCATGCGGGTCTTAAACACGTTCTCGAAACCATCGAACGGCTGGAGCAGCAGCTCCGGGGCCTGGGTTGTGAGCCGCAGCCGCACCACCTGGCTGCCATGGGCGGCGATGCTGAGCGGATAGTGGGCGGCCACCTTGGTGCCGAGCTGGGCCGGGTTGATCGCATCCTCCTGGCCGGCCACGAGGTGGTTGTTGATGCCGTCCTTGCAATAGGGGCTGGCATTGGTGCCGGCAAACAGGCGGGCGTTGTTGGTTTCGTTCTCGCAGAACAGCAGCGGCGGGCGGCCCTCGGCGTAGAGATAACGTTCATTGAGATGGCGGCGAAACAGCGGATCGCTGACGCTGGCCTCGACCACGCTGGTGGCCGCCGTACTCCGCTGCCGCAGCAACGGCTTGGCATGGCCCTCCTCCCAGGACCAGGTGTTGCGGAACCAGAGGGTGGGCAGCACATGCAGGCTGGCGGCCTCGGCAGCGAGGTTGCAGATGCTGATCCGGATCAGGATGTCCTCCGGCCCCTGGGCCTTGGCGTATTCGACGAAGACATCGAAGTAGCGATCCTCATCAAAGACGCCGGTATCGAGGAGCTTGTATTCCGGTTCCTCGCGGCTGCGGCGACGATTGGTGGCGACGAGATCGGCGTAGGGGTAGGCTCGCTGCGGGTATTTATAGAGATACTTCATATAGGAATGGGTCGGCGTACTATCGAGGTAGAAGTAGTATTCCTTCACGTCCTCGCCGTGATTGCCCTCGCTGTTGTTGACGCCAAAGGCCCGCTCCTTGAGGATCGGATCCTGGCCGTTCCACAGGGCGAGGCTGAAGCAAAGAATCTGGTGGTCGTCGCAGAGGCCCGCCAGACCATCCTCACCCCAGTGATAGGCGCGCGATCGGGCCTGATCATGGCTGAAATAGTTCCAGGCGTCGCCGGTTTCGCTGTAGTCCTCCCGAACCGTTCCCCACTGGCGCTCGCTCAGGTAGGGCCCCCATTTCTTCCACGGCCTGGAGGCACTTCGCGCTTCCAGAAGCCGTTGCCGCTCAGCGTCGCCAGCCATCGCAGTGTCCGCAGGAGGGACACAACGGCTGATTCACCTCCGGCGAGCCAGCCGATCCCTCACGCCAAAACCCTAGGGAGATCGTTGGCCGGCCCCGGCTGCAGCCCGGCGGTGGATGCGCGGCAATCTGAAGACGGCGAACCGCTGGCGGCAAACCGCGACGGCCAACCAGAAGCAGCCAACCACAAGCGGCCAACCGCAGGTCATCGCGGGCCCCACGAGCAGACGGCACTGGGCAGACCGCCAAGATCCGTCAACCCTCAGGACAGATCTGGCCTCCCCAGGGCCGAGACCCTCAGCTCAGGTACCAGCGCAGCAGGGCCAGCACCTGGCCGGCCGGACCGTGACCCGTGAGCAGTTCGCCCACCACCGCTGCGGCAAAGCCCAGCATGGCCACCCGCCCATTCAGCCGCTCGACTCCCGCCAGTGCCGACACGTTCCAGGGTCGACGGGTGGTGAGACTTTCGCCGAAGCGCTCGGGTGCTTCGTAGAGGAAGGGCTGCTCAGGCAAGGGTTCAAAGGCGCTGTCGCATCAGCCTATGGGGGCTGACCTGGGGACGGGGGGCCTGGGGGGCAGATGCAGGGTTGCGCCATGGGAGCGGAGCTATGGAGATCGCAAGCGATCAGGCGGCTCTGGAGGCCCGCAGCCATGCCATCAGCCTTCAGGCAGGGCGCGATTGCGCTGAAGGCGCCGCTGCTGCCCATCCGGTTGGCAAGCATCCAGCAGGGCAGGGAATTCGGCACCATAGAGGCAACCCGCAGATCGGCGCGCTCGTGCGGAACGATGGAGTCGAGACAGGCTCTGGGCTGCTGGGTGAGCTGAGTCTTGAGGCGGATCTTGCGTGTGGTTGGGTTGCAGCTGCCCCATTGGCAGCGCTGCCGCTGAATGCAAAGATTATCGGCCTCTTCCGCTTGGTTGGTGTAAATCCAAGGCCCGAATGCCCTGATCGGAGTGTGAACAGGTTGGGACGACTTGTCATTCCAGAGGAGCAGAGTCGCCTTTTGCAGCCCCGATGAATCGGAACGTCAGCCGTGCTGCCGATCGGCTGGTGGGCCTGTCCCACGCTGGGTTAGACGGGGTGGGGGCCCCGGCGGGGGAATGACACCCGTGCATGGGACGGCAGCTGCGGCCAACGGGGCCGGTTGGGGGGCTGAGATCAGCAACCGGACCCCAGAGCCCCCCCGAGGTCCCCTCAGAAGCAGAAGGGCAGGAACTGGGTGCGGCAGGCGGCGTAGCCGTCGACCAGGGCACCGAGGCCGATCTGGTGGGCGATGCCGAAGCCGGTGAGGCCCTCGACGACCACACCGATCAGCAGGCCGACCATGGCGGCGCGGCCGTTGAACAGCTCAGCGCGCTTCAGCTGCTCGACCAGCAGCTTCTGATCGGCGCTGGCTTCGAACAGGTTGTCGTTGGAGGGAGTGTTGGTCATGGAGCCTCTTGGGGGGGGGGGGGAATCGGGGCAGCCGCGCTTCAGTCGGCCGGATTGGGCTGCAGCACAAGGGCTCCGATCAGCCAGGCGGCGAACAGGAGCAGGGCGAGGGTGCCGGTCATCGGGGGGTGGGACCCAGATCGCTGGGGCGGCTGAGCAGGAAGGCGGTCATGCCGGTGAGGAGCACGATCAGGCCGATGACGCTGGCGATGGCGATGGAGTAGTCGGTGCTCATAGGGATCAACCGAGACCGAGTTGGCCGAGGATGCTCTGGCCGGTGAGCAGCTCGGTGGCCAGACCGATCACAAAACCAAGCATGGCCAGGCGGCCATTCCAGGTTTCGGCGAAGGCCACGAAACCGAAGCGGGGGGAGGGATCAGCCATGGCTGTTTCAAAGTGTTGCGACAACTGTAACGGACTGTGAAGGCATCGGCCGGAGCGGTTTGCCGCCAGGGCGCCGCGGGTCCGTGGCTCTTCCGGGCCGTGGCGCTGCCGCAACAGGATCTGCCCGGGTCTCGCTCTGAGCCCTGCGGTCTCCCTGCTTCGGCGATCTCCCTCCTCCTGCAGCGTCCTGGGGGGCGCCCAGCCCCCGGCAGGCAGACTGCTTGCGATGAAGCTTCTGGTGGTGGAGGACGATCCGCCGCTGCAGGCTGCCCTGGTGCGCCTGCTCGGCCGGTGGGGCTATGCCTGCGAGCGGGCCGGCACCGCAGCTGAAGCCCTGGCCTGGCTGGAGCAGGAGCACTTCGACCTGGTGCTCCTCGATCTGGGCCTGCCCGATCGCGATGGCCTGGCGGTCTGCCGACGGCTGCGTAGCCTGCCCCGCCACCAGCCCCTGGTGCTGATCCTCACCGCCCGCGACGGACGCCGCGACAAGGTGCAGGGCCTAGAGGAGGGCGCTGACGACTATGTGGTCAAACCTTTCGATCCGGAGCTGCTGCGCGCCCGCCTGCGCGCTCTGCTGCGCCGCGCCGATCGGCCCCTGCAGTGCGAACTCTCCTGGGGCCCCCTGCGGCTTCAACCCGGCCAGACCACAGTTCTCGTCCATGGCCGGCCCCTGGATCTGACCCCCAAGGAGGCCCTGCTGCTCGAACAGCTGCTGCGGGCCCGCGGCGGCCAGCTCAGCAAGGCATCCCTGCTCCATGGCATCGGTGATGGCCGGCGCGAGGTGGGCGACGACGCCCTGCGCGCCCACATGCGCAACCTCCGCCTCAAGCTCAGCGCCGCCGGCACCGCCCCCACCCTGATCGAAACCGTCTATGGCATCGGCTACCGGCTCGATCCCGCCGCTTCCTCCTGATCCGCTGCGGCTGCGCCGCCGCCTGGCCCTGCAGGGTGGTGGCTTCGCCCTGCTGCTCCTGGTCGCCTTTTCCTCCTCCCTCTATGGGGGCATCGCCAGCCAGCGGGCCGAAGACCAGCGCACGGAGCTGCGCCAGCTGGCCGCCAGCGCCGCCGCCCAGCTTCCCCTGATCGCCCATGAAACCCGCGAAGCCGAAGGCAGCGCCAAGTTCCGCGCCGATAGCCGGGTGATCGCCATCGCCGCCCTCGCGCAGCAGCGCGTGCAGTGGTTCGATGCCCATGGCGCCCTGCTCAGCGAACAGGGCAGCCTGCCGCTGCCGCCCCTCTCAACACCCTCGCCGACCCGCCAGCCGCCCCGGGGCGCCGGCCCTTCCGGGGCCGCATCCACCGCGGCCGGCGGTCCGGTGTGGCAGCGCTGGGCCGGGGGCCTCAGCCTCTGGCTTCCGGTCGACAGCCAGAGATCCGCGACCCCAGGCGGCATCAGCCGGCTCGGCTACGTGCGGGTGGCCCTCTCCGACAGCGCCGCCCGGGCCGATCTGGATCGCCTGCGGCGGGGCCTGCTGTTGGGAGCCATCGTCAGCGCTCTGGCCGCCCTGTTGGTCGGCCGCCGCATCCTTGCGGCCGCCTTCCAGCCCCTGCAGCTCCAGATCGCTGCCCTGCAGCGGTTCACCGCTGACGCCTCCCACGAGCTGCGCCATCCGCTCACGGCCCTGCGCACCCTCCTGGCCGCCATCCCGGATGGCCTGCGGCAGCAGCCCGAACTGGCCTGGTGGGAGCTCGATCGCCTCAGCCGTCGCCTCGGGGAGCAGCTCGACGATCTGCTGCTCCTGGCCCGCCTGGAGCAGTCAGGCCTGGATCCACCGATCCTCAACCAGGCAAGCCAGGCTGAACCCCAGGTCACCCCCGAACGGCAGCGCTTCGATCTGCTCGAACTGCTGGAGGATCTGCTCCGTTGCTACGGCCCCGAGGCCGCCGCCGCCGCGGTGACCCTCCAGCTCAACCCCGACCCGGCCCGGCACAGCCTGCCGATCCGCGGCCAGAGCGAGGCGCTGCTGCGGCTGTTCACCAACCTGCTGCTCAATGCCATCCGCCACAGCCCAGCCGGAGGGATCGTGTCCATTGAGGTGCGCCAGCTGGGACGGCGGCTGCAGATCGTGGTAGCGGATCAGGGCCCAGGCATTCCCGAGCAGGCCCGCGAGCAGGTGTTCGAGCGCTTCTGGAGCGGCAGCGATCGCGGCGGGCACAGTGGACTGGGGCTGGCGATCGGCCGCGCCATTGCCCGCCGCCACGGGGGCGACCTGCGCCTCGGTGAGAGCCGGCCGGGGCGTTGCGAGCTGCTCGTGGATCTGCCAGGCCCCTGAACCGCCCGAGCTCGGGGCAACACAGCCCGGAATCGCCCGCTGGTGAAACCCCGGCCGCCAGGTTCGGGGTTCGCCGCCACCGCCGCCACCCGCCAGCCATCCCGCCCGGCCCCCGGATGCCGCGAACCTCATGACTTCCTCATGGGTTCTGCCCCAGGCTGATGGCCATGAGCATCAGCCTTCCCAGCGATCCCGGCGTGTCGGCCTTCGGGGCCAGCCTGACCGCCATCACCCTGGCCGAACTGGGTGACAAGACCTTCTTCATGGCCCTGATCCTGGCCGCCCGCCACCGGGCCGGCCAGGTGTTTGTCGGCGCCTTCGCCGCCCTCACGGCCGTCACCCTGATCTCCCTCGGCCTGGGCTATGGCCTGCGTGAACTGCTGCCCAGCAACGTGGTGCCCTGGCTGGCCGCGGCCCTGTTTCTGGGGTTCGGCCTCAAGCTGCTGGTCGATGCCCGGGCCATGGACGCCAGCGGCTGCTCTGCGGAGGCTCAGGAGGCGGAGGAGACCATCGACGAGGCCGAGAGCCGCCACCGGATCAGCAGCGCCTGGGCCGTGATCTGGGAGGCCTTCGCGCTGGTGTTCCTCGCCGAACTGGGCGATCGCACCCAGTTCACCACAATCTTTCTGGCCACCGCCCCGGCCTTCAGCTTCGCCGGCCTGCTGGCCGGCACCCTCCTCGGCCATGCCCTCGTCACCGGGCTGGCGGTGGGTGCCGGCCGCTGGATCGGCGGCCGGATCAGCGAGTCGCTGCTTTATCGCCTCAGCGGTGGCTTGTTCCTGGCCTTTGGGCTGGCCGCCCTGCACCAGGCCCTGGCCTGAGCCGAGAGCCTGTTGCCCCGAGGAGCGGCATCGCCCCCACCCTGATCGAAAGCGTCTATGGCATCGGCCCCGGATCGGCCATGGCGAAGCCGAAGGGGCCTGCATCCGCCCCGGGGTGGACGCCATGCCGCCGCCAAGGACCGCAGCGGCTTGCGGGCGGCGGACCATGGCGCGGGATGGGCGTCAGCCGAAGCCCTTGCCCGCATCCCGGGCCACGCAGGCCTGGAGCTGGTGGCGCAGGGTCGGGTGGTCAAGGCCTTTGCCGATCAGCACCAGCTGGTTCTTGCGCGGGCCGGGCCAGTCGGTGTCGTCGATGGAAAAGCGTTTGCCGGCCAGATGGAAGATGTGGCGCCGCTCGCTTTCATTGAACCAGAGGATGCCCTTGGCGCGAAACACCGATTTGGGCAGCTGGTTATCGAGAAAGTTCTGAAATTTGCGCAGCGAGAACGGGCCATCACTGGCAAACGACAGGGAGGTGAAACCCTCGATCACCTGCTGCTCAGCCGTGGCGCCGTGATCATGCTGATGGTCATGGCCATGGTGGTGGCCATGCTCGTGATCCGCGTGGGCGTGGCCGTGATCCGCGTGGGCGTGGTCGTGGTCGTGCCCATGGGAATGCTGATGGCTGTGCCCATGGTCACCATGGTCATGGTCGCCTTGGACATGGTCATGATCATGGACGCAGACCCCATGGTCGTGGTCGCAGGCCTCATGGCTCTGCTGGCTCATCACCTTGTCGCTTTCAAACAGACCGACGCTCAGCAGCAGCGGCAGCGGCACCTCCCCCTTGACCGAATGCAGAATGCGGGCTTCGGGCTTGATCGCCAGCAGCTCCCGCTCCACCTCCTGCAGCCGCGGCTGATCGACAAGATCACACTTGTTGAGCAGGATCATGTCGCTATAGATCACCTGGGCCCGTCCCACCTCACCATCGAGCACTTCAGCGCCGAAATTTTCGGCATCGACCAGGGTGATGATCGAATCGAGGCGGGTCAGATCACGCAGGTCGCTGCCCAGGAAAGTCATCGCCACCGGCAGCGGATCGGCCAGGCCAGTGGTCTCGACCACCAGATAATCCAGGGGCTCGGGCCGATCAAGAATGCGGTACACCGCCTCCAACAGCTCCCCGTTGATCGTGCAGCAGATGCAGCCATTGCTGAGCTCCACCATCGCATCGCTGGTGCTCACCACCAGGTCGTTATCGATGCCGATCTCGCCGAACTCATTGACCAGAACCGCTGTCTTCAGGCCCTCTTGGTTGGTCAGGATGTGGTTCAGCAGCGTCGTCTTGCCCGCCCCCAGAAAGCCGGTGAGGATCGTCACCGGCAGGGCGCTGGGCAAGGCCGCGAAGGCGGCCTCGGGCGCCTCGGCGCCGGAGACGGAGGCGGCGGGAGGGGTGCTGGTCATGGCGAGGGAAAACCGGCCGGCAGTGCTGGCTTGACCTTAGACAGGGAGGCCAGGACCTTGGCAACGGCATCCCCTCCAGATCCGGCTCGGGCGCTGCTCCCTCCCCTTAGTCGTCGGGGGGCGCACCGAAGACGATGTCAACGCGCAGCAGCGCTCCGAGCTGGCCGAGCCGGCCACCGTCGGGGGTGTCCATCCCCAGGGGGCGGCTCAACCAGAACACCGCCGGGGCGACGGAGATGGCGTCGCTCACTTGCAGCTGATACCACCCCTCCAGGATCACGCCGCCGTCATCGGGTCGGCGTCCGCCGCTGAGGGCCGTGGCAAACACCGGCTGGCCAAGCGCAAATCCGAAGCCATGGCCCGGGGCCGGGGCGCCCTGCCATTGCAGCCCCACCTGCCAGGACTGACTCGCGATCAGCCGTCCCGGCTCCAACGGCGGCTGGGGGTGGCTGCGGTTATACCCCCAGCCCAGACTCACGGAGGGCAGCCAGCCGGAGGTGGCGGGCTGCCAGCTGCCGGCCAACCCGAAGGCATCGCTCACCACATCCTCCAGCTGGCCCGCGCTGAACACGGTGGCCCCGGCGCTGCCGGCACCCTTCTGCAGGCGGGTCCAGATCGCTGCCAGCTGAAACGATGCATTGGTGTACCCCACCTGAATGCTGCCGCTGCCTCCCGACTCAGCGGTGCCGATGCCGGGGTCGTAGGCCGCAAATCCTTCACCGTTGGCGGCGATGTAGCTGGCGCCGATCGACAACCCCTGCGGCTTGTCTTGATGCTTTGGATGTTGCTGCCACCAGAGCCCGCCGCCAGCCCCCTCGCTCAGGTTCCAGGCGGCGGGGGCACCGTTGGCGCTGGACACATTCAGCACAGGGTTGGCCTTGTAGAAGAAGGGCATGAACGGCAATGCGTCCTCCTGGGCGATGCGGGCGCCCAGCAGAGCGGTGAAGCCAGCCCCCACGGGCCAGCGGTAACTGAGCCGATCAATGCTGAGCACCTCATCGCAGTCGCCGTATTGGCAGGACTTCTCGAAGGCCACCTCCAGGCTCGAAAGGTCGCCGCTGACCCCATAGCCACCGAAGGGGGTATTGCCGAAGTTGCCAACACGCAGGACCATCGACAGCAGGTCGTTGGCGTTGAAGCTGGTCTTGAGGTTCAGCTCCAGTTCGTTGTTGAAGGTGAACCCCCCCGATTCCTGGTTGGCGGCGGCGGCACCACCGAGGCTGTTGCCGCTGTAGCGGTTGGCCCCCAGCACCGAGCTCACCTGGCCTTTGAGGGTGGTAGTGGGAACAAACCGCCGCGCTTCCAGCAGCGCCACCCGTTCCTGGATCTCCGCCAACCGCTCCTGCAGGCCCGGCGACGCTTCGGCTGGAGGCGGCGCGGCGGCGGCCTGGAGCGTCCCTGGGTTCTCCAGCTCCTCAGGCAGGGGGTCGCTGTAGCGCCGGATCGCCGCCAGGATCGCCGCCGCAGCTGCCGGCTCCGCTGCGGCTGCAGCCACCGCTGCGGATGGGGCCACCGGCCCAGCGGCTCCGCCCGAACCGGAACCGCCCGAACCGTAGCCAACTGAACCGAAGCCAACAGCAGCGGTGCCGGAGACGGGAAGCGCCGGTTCCGCCCAGGCCAGCGGTTCGGCCTTCGCCCCTGCCCCGCCAGCCAGGGCGATGATCAGGGCCAGGGGAGGTGCCACGGCCCAGAGCCGCCTGGTGGTGGGTGGCAGCGGAGCGATGGCCAACGGGGCGGGGCAATGTGCCGAAAGGATGTGTCATCGCTGCGGCCCTGGCCAGCCATCGACACACTCCCGGGCCGTACAAAAAGCACACCAGACCACGACCGGGCCTCCCGTCGCTGCCGCCAGCCGGGTGGATCCAGGGGCCACGGGCCATGCCCGGCCCGCCCTCAGGCCGGGCTGAACCAGGTGGGCAGGGCGGTGTAGCAGGCGGCATTGCGCTCGTTCTCGCGGGCCTCGGCCCGCCAGCAGCAGGAGCGGCCGCCATCGCGTGCCTGCAGCAGGGTGTTGGCCCAGTCCCAGACCAGCTCGGCGCTCGCTTCCATGCCCACATTGCCCATCACCCGCAGATCCAGGGCTCCCTGGTCATGCAACGTCCGCCAATGGGGCAACAGCGGGTCGTCGGCATTCACCAGAAAGGTGTGATCGAACTGGCGGGAGAGCAACTGCTCAAGCTCGCGCAGGCTGGAAAAATCCACCACAAAACCATGGGGATCAAGGCTGCGGGCCGTGAACCAGAAGGTGAAACTGCGGCTGTAGCCATGCACGAAGCGGCAGTGGCCCTGGTGCCGCCATTGGCGGTGGCAGCAGGGGTACCCCCCGAAGCTCTTGCTGCAGGTGTGGGCGGCGGGGCTCTCCATGGCCCAACCGTACCCAGCCGCCGCCCTCGCCCACCGCCATCCGCCATCCGCCATCCGCAGCCGAGCTGCCGCAGCTGGGCCAGACTTGACCCAGCCTCCTCCGCGCCCGTGCCGCCTCCGGCTCCCCAGGATCTCCCCCCTGCCTCCCTGGCCGAGGCCCTGCGTTTCAACGACGCTGGCTTGATCCCCGCCGTCGCCCAGGACTGGCTCGATGGGGCCGTGTTGATGGTGGCCTGGATGAACCGGGAATCCCTGCAGCGCAGCCTTGAATCCGGCGAGGTGCACTACTGGAGCCGCTCCCGCCAGGAGCTCTGGCACAAGGGAGCCACCAGTGGCCATCTCCAGAAGCTGCGCGGCCTCCGCTACGACTGCGATGCCGACGTGCTGCTGCTCAGCGTCGAGCAGATCGGCGATGTGGCCTGCCACACCGGTGCCCGCAGCTGTTTCTACGACGCCGATCCCCAGCCCACCGGCGGAGGTGCCGCCGCCGCTCCACCCCCTGCCGATGCCTGCACCGAACTGATGCGGGTGATCGAGGCGCGGCAGCGCCAGCCGGAGGAGGGCAGTTACACCAACAAACTGCTGGCGGGGGGCGACAACCGCATCCTCAAGAAGATCGGCGAGGAGAGCGCCGAATTCGTGATGGCCTGCAAGGACGACGACGCCGAGGCGATCGCCGGCGAGGCCGCCGATCTGCTCTTCCACCTGCAGGTGGCCCTGGCCCACCATGGCGTCAGCTGGCGGAGGGTGCAGGAGGTGCTGGCGGCGCGGCGCGGCGCCCCCCGGCGGGAGTGAAGGGGATGGCAGCGACGGCGGCTGGAGGCCTGCGGGTTGCGATGCAGCGGCGGCTGGCGGACCGGGCCGGCGACCGCTGGTGCTGGGCGGCGGTCTGTGGTCTGCCGGTTCTGGGTCTCCCCTTTCTGCTCTGGCATGGCCGCCAGCGTCGCACCGCGATTCCCTTCCTCTATGGCCTGATCCTCCAGGGAATCGGCGCCTTTGTTCTGGGGGGCCTGGCCGCCGCCCTCTGGCTGCCGCCGCCGGCCCTGGTGCTGGGGGCCTGGCTCTGCTTCGCGCTCGGCCATCACCAGGGCCAGGAGCGGGCGGCCCGCAATGCCGCCAGCTGGTTGCGGCTCGACGGCTGAACCCAGGGGAACCTCGATCGCTGGCGCTGCTTGGCCCGGGGGCGAACCGGTGGATTCTGATCGGCCGGGCGCCGCTGCGGCATGGAGGGACCATCAGGATGGGGCGATGGTGTCGACCCGAGCGATGCGCTGTTCCGAGGCCTGTGAACGCAACAAGGCGCCGATCCTGGCGGTGCTGCGCGACTGGCTGCCTTCCCGGGCCAGGGTGTTGGAGGTGGGATCGGGCAGCGGCCAACATGCGGTCCATTTCTGCCGCCAGTGGCCCGGCCTGAGCTGGCAGCCGAGCGATTGCGCCGCAGCGCTGGCCGATCTGGCCGAGCGCATCGCCCTGGAGGGCCGCTCCGGCCTGGCCCCCGAGGCGGCGTTGGCCGACCCGCTGGAACTGGATGTGGATCGGCAGGACCAGTGGCCCCGGGAGCGCTTCGACGCGGTGTTCAGCGCCAACACCACCCACATCATGGCGGCCTCCTCCTTACCCAGGCTGATCGGCGGAGCCGCCGCCGTGCTTGAGCCCGCAGGGCTGCTGCTGCTCTACGGGCCTTTCCATGAGAACGGTGCCGCCACGGCGGCGAGCAATGCCGCCTTCGATGCGATGCTGCGGGCCCGGGATCCGGCCATGGGCGTGCGCGACGCCCGGGATCTGCGGGTCCTGGCCCAGGATGCGGGCCTTGATCCCTGCGCTGATCTGCCCCTGCCGGCCCAGAACCGGATGCTGATCTTCCGCCGGCGCTGACCTGGCGGGGGCCGGACTGCCGGCAGCGTTGCGGCCCTGTCCGTCCCTGGGAATGATGGCAGCGTTCCCGATCACCTCCGCCCCCGCTGCCCGGGAAGCGGAGCCCCCCCCCCATGCCCTTCGTCAATGAGGTCGTCAGCGATGACGACATCGACCGCTACGGCCTCGGCTTCCACAAAGGAGACGATCAGTACTGGACGCGCGACAAGGAACGAGATGCCTACCTCTGGGGCGGGAAAAGTGGCAATCCCGCCCGCGATGAGGAGATCGAGGGCCGCTTTCACTTCTACATCGCCGGCACCCTCCTGCGCATCAGCCTCCGCCCCGGCGACTGGTCCAGGAACTGGCACGTCAAACCCTATGTGGTGGCCTGGGCCGATCTGATTGGCATCTACCCGGCCGATTGTGGTGGCCTGGATCGTGCTGCTGTGATCGGCCTGCTCAAGGAGGCCCTCGTGGCCTATGGACGCGATGGCTGGGAAAACAAGGGGGTGCCCGATCGAATCGTGAGCTTCGGCTTCTGATCGCCCTCCTGGTATCGCGTTCCTGAGCCCCGACGGGCTCATCTCTTCCGGCCCTTAGCCCAGACGCCGGCCCTGAACCGCGCCCAAGGGATGGGGGCGGAGGCCTGATCCTGCCGATCGGACCCCGCCCGCTATCCACTGCAGCGCCCCATCCATCGATTCGACCGCGTCTGAAGCGGTCGACGCTTCCTGGCGCCCCAGGGATGATTTCCCTTGCCTGATCATGGCCATCACTTATCAGCAGGCGATGACTCGCCTCAATTCGGTGACAACAGTGGAGCAACTCTCGGAGGTGATTCTGGAGTTGGATCTCAACACCCCCCAAGGCAAGACGGTTCTATACAGCGGCGTTGTTGCTAATGGGGACGGGCCAGGCGGGTCGCCTATCCGAGCTGTTGATATTGCCAGAAGGCTTGGCAGTGAAAACACGGGCATTAACATTATCGACAATACGGATGCGGGAAGATTCCTCAGCACAGGCGACAGGGATTCTGGCAGAAACCGTACTTTATACAACAAGCTCTCCGAACTCTTCGACGGCGACGAATCCAGAATCAACGCCTATCTCTACGGCGATACCGATGCCCAGGGTCGGCGGGTTGCCAATGGCATCTGGGATCAGCTCTCGGAACGCTTCGTTTCCAGGGCCCAGGGCGATGTGATCACCATCAGCGGTGGCGCCAGGTCCGATGGATGCTTCGCCCAGGTCGAACTGCCCGCCCTGCTCAGGAATCCCGCCGTCACCAGCATCGATGGCATTCCGGTGGAGGTGTTGCGCAGCCTCAGCCCGGAGCAGGCCTTCCGGATGGTGAGCGCCAATTCGGAGCTGCGCACGGCCCGGATCGGCATTCCACTCGACAGCGATGGACAGCCCCTGGCCGCGGATGGCGGTGTACCGCTCGACAGCCGCGAATTCCTCAACCCGGATTTCGCTCCCGAGGATGCCGACGCCCCATCATCTGGCCAGTACCGGCGCCTGCAGGACTACCTGCCGGCCGAGCGGGTGCAGCGGCACCTCACGGCCATCCGCGAGATCCAGCAATCCCTGGATGCTTCCCCCGTCTCCAGCCCCACCCCGGACCTCCCGCCCAAGCCCGGTGCCCTCCGACTGCTCGGTCCGTTGGACCGCGCCCTGACGGCCCTGGACCTGGTGTTGACGGCTGAGGATGTGCGCCGGCGGCTGGTCAAGGGGGACCGCAGCGGAGCCGAACAGGTGGCGCGCACCTATGTGACCAGCACCGCCGGCAGCCTGGCCGGCGGCCGGCTGGTCGGCTCCCTGGTCACCCCCCTGGCCTCGGCCGGTCCCCAGGGCATGGCGGCAGCCGCTGTGCTCACCATCGCCGGCGCTGTCGTCGGCGGCAACGTGGCCGGCCCAGCCCTCAACTCCCTGGCCGAGGAGCTCGGCCGCTGGAGTGTGCCGCTCGGCGACGCCCTCGCCGACCTCTGGAAGGGTGGAGTCGGCATGCTTGGGGAGCTGGGCGAGGTCAGCAAAGCCCTGCTCCGCTGGGGTGACTCCATCCTCTCGACCCTCAAACGCCTGTTCGGTCTGGCCGAGACGACCTTCTCACCGCTGGTGCTCGACCTTGACGGCAATGGGGTGGTCACCCTGTCGATCCAGGCCGGACTCCATTTCGACCACGACGGCAATGGTTTCGCCGAGCGCAGCGGCTGGGTCGGAGCTGGCGATGGCATCCTGGTGCGGGATCTCCAGGGTGATGGACAGATCAGCAGCGGTGCCGAACTGTTCGGCAATGCCACCCGCCGCCGTGATGGCAGCCTGGCGCCCCATGGCTTCGCCGCCCTCAGCGACCTCGACGGCAACGGCGATGGCCAGGTCGACGGGCGTGATCAAGGCTGGAGCAGCCTTCAGATCTGGCTGGACGGCGACAGCGATGCCCTCACCGATCCGGGCGAACTCCACTCCCTGGAATCCCTGGGGGTTCGCGCCCTGCCCCTCGCCTTCCAGAACGCCACCATCGTCGACGCCCAAGGCAACCACCACCGCCAGATCGGCACCTATCGCCACAGCGACGGCGGCGATCGGGCCCTGGTGGATGTCTGGTTCCAGGTGGATCAGGCCCAGACCCGCCAGCTCCATCTCCGCTCCGTTCCCGATGCGATCGCTGTGCTGCCAGACCTGCCGGGAATGGGCCATGTGGCCAGCCTGCACCAGACGATGGCCGCCGATCCCGATGGTGCGCTGGTCCGGTTAGTCGAGCAATGGTGCGCCTCCGACAGCAACGGTCGCGCTGCCCTGATCGAACAGATCCTGATCACCTGGACCGGCGTCCAGGCCAGGGGCCTGGCCGACAGCAGCCAGAACGCCGCCTTCCGTCGGGTCCTGGCCCTCGAGCAGCTGATCGGTCGCTCGTTCCGCAACACCCCGACCACCCAGCTGCCCCGTCCCCACGCCTTGGTGGCCCTGGAGCAGTGTTTCCGTGCCGTCAGCCAGGAGCTGGATCTGCTGCTCACCGCCCAGTACGAGGTGGCACCGCTGGTCTCCCTGCTGCAGCGACCGTCGACCGCAGACCGCACCCTACGGTTCGACGCCAGTCAGGTGCTGACGGCCGTCCGGGAAAGGTTACGGATTGGCGGCGACAGGGGGCTGCTGGTGCAGATGGTCCAGGCCATGGGGCGCATGGGTGAGATCGGAACGGAGATGCTGGCGGCACTCCAGAAGGCCGGCGTTAATCAGCCCGACTCGGTCGGCCGAATCCTTGACGCCATGACCAGCCCTGGGACGCAACTCCAGAACGGTTCCATTCATACCGACCATCTCCATGGTGGCAGCGGCCCGGATTGGCTTGTTGGTCTGGAGGGAGCCGACAATCTCTATGCCAACGAAGGCAATGACGTGCTGGATGGTGGCCGCGGCAACGACCGGATGCTGGGTGGAAGTGGCGATGATCTCTATCTGATCGCCAACGACCCTGGCGATGATCACATCCTCGATAACTCAGGCGAGGCCGACGAACTGCATCTCATCGACTTCAACCCCAGCTCCGTGCGCTTCGAACGCCAGGGATCCGATCTGCTGGTGGTCCATGGCAGCGGTAGCGTGCGGGTGATCCATCACTTCATGGCCGACTGGGCTCGGATCGAGCGGCTGAGCTTCAGCGATGGCACCTCCTGGAATGAACAGAACCTGATCGACAACCTCGTGATCGGCGGCGCCAGCAATGGCGATGACAACCTCGGTGGCTACAACCAGCACAGCAACCGCATCGATGGCCTCGGCGGCCATGACAACCTGCGGGGCGGTCGCCATCGCGATCAGCTCAGCGGCGGATCCGGCAACG
>CAIZQU010000073.1 GCA_903935205.1 uncultured cyanobacterium
CGAAGCTGGCCTTGCCGAAGCGCACGTGCACGATGCCGGTGCGGTCGGCCCGGAACTCCAACTTGCCCGCCTTGAATTCGGCGATGGCGCCGCCCAGGTCGGTGGTCACGGTGCCGGCCTTGGGGTTCGGCATCAGGCCGCGGGGGCCGAGCACCCGGCCCAGCTTGGCGACCTTCGGCATCATGTCCGGGGTGGCGATCAGCAGGTCGAAGTCCATCGCTCCGCCGGCGATCTCCTCGACCAGATCCTCATCGCCGGCGATGTCGGCACCGGCGGCCTTGGCCTCGGCCACCTTCTCGCCGCGGGCGATCACGGCGATCCGGATCGTCTGACCGGTGCCGTGGGGCAAGGCCACGGTGGTGCGCAGCTGCTGGTCGGTGTACTTGGGATCGATGCCCAGGCGCACGTGGGCTTCGATGGTTTCGTCGAACTTGGCGGTGGCGTTGGCCTTCACCAGCTCGATCGCCTCCTGGGGGCTGTAGGTGCGGTCCTCGACCTTGGCGGCGAGGGCGGCAAAACGCTTGGAAATCTTCGGCATGGCTGGGATGGGGTGCGAGCGACCTCAGGGGTCTCCCCCGGTGGGGTGAATGGAAGAAAAGGATCGGCGTGCCTGATGACCCCCGCAGGGGCCGGGGCCGGGACTCAGTCCTTGATGGCGACGCCCATGTTGCGGGCGGTGCCGGCGATGATCCGCACGGCCGATTCAACGCTGGTGCAGTTGAGATCGGGCAGTTTGGTCTTGGCGATCTCTTCGAGCTGGGCGCGGCTGATCGAGCCGACCGCACCCTTGGCGGAGGTGGCGGCACCCTTTTCGATGCCGGCCGCCTTCGAGATCAACACCGAGGCTGGCGGGGTCTTGGTGATGAAGGTGAAGCTGCGGTCTTCGAAGACCGAGATCTCCACCGGAATCACATACCCGGCCTTCTCCTGGGTGCGGGCGTTGTACTCCTTGCAGAACGCCATGATGTTGACCCCGTGCTGGCCGAGGGCAGGACCCACCGGCGGCGCGGGGTTGGCTTTGCCGGCCTGGAGGGCCAGCTTGATCACGGCTACGACTTTCTTGGCCATCGACTGGGCAGGGGATGGGTCTCCCGAAGGAGAGGGGGGAACGGGGCCCCCGATGGGAACGGGGAACGACCTGCGGATGACCGGTGCCCGAGGGGACCGGCTGGTGGGTGGCTCACCCCGAAGGAGGAGCACCGAGGCCGCCCTCCGCAGGGAGGCGGCCACAAGCGATCAGCTCTGTTTGCTGATCTGGGAGAACTCGAGCTCGACGGGCGTCTCCCGCCCGAAGATCGCGAGCAGGGCCTTGAGCTTGCTGCGCTCGCCCGAGACCTCGATCACCTCGCCCTGGAAATCCTTGAACGGACCGGCGGTGACCAGGATCTGATCGCCTTCGGCCAGATCGACCTTGACCACAGGCTTCTTCTCGGCGGCGCGACGGAAGATCCGATTGACCTCCTGGGCGCTGAGGGGCCGTGGGCGGATGTGGCCACGGGCTTTGCCGGTGGCGCGCCGTTCCTCCTGACCCACGAAATTGATCACATTGGGGGTGCTGCGCACCGCCATCATCGTGTCCTCATCGAGGATCATTCGCACCAGCACATAGCCGGGGAACACCTTTTCCTCGATCGACTGGCGGCTGCCGTCTTTCTTGAGCTTGACCCCGGGGGTCTGGGGGATCTCGATCTCGAGAATGCGGTTGTCGACCCCGAGGGTCACGGCCCGCTGCTCAAGGGTGGCCTTCACCTTCTTCTCGCAGCTGGAGGCCACCTGCACGGCAAACCAGCGGGCGACCTGGGGCTGGCTGCCACCATCGCCGCCGTCGCTGACGACCAGGGGCGGATCGGCCGCGGCCTGAGCACCGGAGGCGATGGACTCGTTCTCGCCAGGGTCCTGGTCCTCGCCAGGGTCCTCGACCTCCGCATCGGCGACGGGGGCCGTGATCGCAACGGCGTCGGAGGCCGTCTCCAGGCCGCCGGCGAGCTCGTCGTCGCTTGCTTCCTGGTCCAGGAGGCTGTCTGGATCGCGTTCGGACACGGGACTCGGGGAGGGGAACATCAACGGAACACCTGGCTGGAAGCCCAGCTGTAGAAGCGATCGATGGCGGCGATCGCAGCGGCCGAGAGAGCCACCATCAGGATCACCCCCACCGATTCGCTGAACAGCTGCTGACGGCTCGGCCAGACCACCCGCGACAGCTCATCCAGGGTGGTGGCCATGAACCCACCGCCGGGACCGGGATCGAGGGGATCAACCTCGCTGCCGCGGGTGCCATCGGCCGCCGCGGGCGACGAAGATCCCTCGGAGGCGACTCCGGACACAGCATCGGGTGCGGTACCGGAGGGGGCGGAGCTGGGAGGTACCGGGTCCAAAAGGGCCGAAGCGGAGCGACAAACGACCACCCTACCGGACGCCTGGAGCCCATTCACTCCAGAGGCACGAACCGCAGGCTTGCCGCTTCGCCGCCGCCGGCCGCTTCGACCCGCACCCCCCGGGCGCCGCGGAAACGGTCCTCGAGCAGATGGGTCGCCAGCGGGTTCTCGATCCGGCGGCGCAGCACCCGCCGCAGGGGCCTGGCCCCGTACTCGGGTTCGTAGCCCTGGGCCGCCAACAGGGCCACCGCCGCCTCCTCCACCTCCAGCTCCAGCTGCTGCTCAGCCAACAGGGCGGCCAGTTCCGCCAGCTGCAGCCGCACGATCCTCTGCAGATCCGCCGGGCCCAGGGGCCGGAAGCGGATCACTTCATCGATGCGGTTGAGGAATTCGGGGCGGAACTGGCGCGCCAGGGCCTCCTCCACGGCCTGATCCAGCTGGCGATCGCGCTCCTGTTCGCTGGCGGCTCCTGCTTCCTCGCCGCTGCCGGGGGCCGACGCTCCGGCCCCCCGTCCGGCCCGGGCCCGCTCAAGGATCGCCCGGCTGGCCAGATTGCTGGTCATGATCACCACCGTGTGGCGGAAATCGACCGTCCGGCCCTGGGAATCGGTGAGTCGGCCGTCGTCGAGCACCTGCAGCAGCAGATTGAACACCTCCGGGTGGGCCTTCTCCACCTCATCGAGCAGCAGCACGGCGTAGGGCCTGCGACGCACCGCCTCGGTGAGCTGGCCCCCCTCCTCGTAGCCCACATAACCAGGCGGAGCCCCCACCAGCCGGGCGACGGCGTTGCGCTCCATGAATTCGCTCATGTCCAGCCGCACCAGCGCCTCTTCGCCATCGAACAGCGATCCCGCCAGGGCCTTGGCCAGCTCGGTCTTGCCCACGCCGGTGGGTCCGAGGAACAGGAAGGAGCCCACGGGCCGGGTCGGGGCCTGCATGCCGGCCCGCGCCCGGCGGATCGCCGCCGCCACCGCCGCCACCGCTTCGGGCTGGCCGATCACCCGCTCGCCAAGGCGCCCCTCCAGCTCCAGCAGCTTCTGGCGCTCCCCCGCCAGCAACCGCTGCACCGGAATGCCGGTGGAGCGGGCCACCACATCGGCGATGTCGCCCTCCTCCACCTGCTCCCGCAGCATCGGGTCGGTCTGCAGCTCACTCTCCAGTTGCTGGCGGCGCCGCTGCACGCCCAGCAGGGTGTCGTGCTCCAGCCGGGCCGCCTCCTCGTAGTCGCCGCGGCGCTCCGCCTCGGCCATGGCCTGGCGCAGCTGCTCGTCCTGTTGCAGCAGCTCCCGCAGCTCGGCCAGCCGTTCCCGTTCCTCGGCCCAGCGCTGGCGCAGGTCCTCCAGCCGGCCCTGGGCCTGGCGCCGCCGCTCCTGAAGGGTCAGCCGCTCCTGCAGGGGGGCGGTTTCGGCCGACAGCAGGGCCAGCTCCACCCGCCGCAGCTCGCTCTCCGCCTCCTCCACGGCCCTGGGCTTGGAGGTCACCTCCATGCGCAGCTGGGCGGCGGCCTCGTCGACCAGATCGATGGCCGAATCCGGCAGGCAGCGGTCGCTGAGATAACGGTCGGCCAGGCGGGCTGCCGCCACCAGGGCTGCGTCGGTGATCGTGACCCCGTGGTGCAGCTCGTAGCGTTCCTTCAGGCCCCGCAGGATCTCCAGGCAGGTCTCCCGATCGGGTTCGCGGATCAGCACCTGCTGGAAGCGGCGCTCCAGGGCTGGGTCCTTCTCGATCGTCCGCCGGTAGTCCTCGGGGGTGGTGGCGCCGATGCAACGCAGATCGCCGCGGGCCAGCACCGGTTTGAGCAGGCTGGCGGCATCGGGGCCGGACCGTTCGCCACCGACCACGGTGTGGAGTTCATCGATGAACAGCACCACCCCGCCGCCACCCTCGCTTCCGCTTCCGCTCCGGCCGCGCCCCTCCGCCTCCCGTGCCTCGGCGTCGCGAACCTCAGCCAGCACCTGCCGCAGGCGCTCCTCAAACTGGCCGCGGAACTTGGCGCCGGCGATCAGGGCGCCGAGGTCGAGGGCCACCAGCCGCAGACCCCGCAGGGCTTCGGGCACGGCCCCGGCCACGATCCGCTGGGCGAGGGATTCGACCACCGCCGTCTTGCCCACCCCCGATTCGCCCACCAGCACAGGGTTGTTCTTGCCGCGGCGGGAGAGCACCTGGATCAGCCGCCGGATCTCGGCGTCGCGGCCGATCACCGGGTCGAGCTCGCCGGCCCTGGCGGCGGCGGTGAGATCGCGGCCGAAGCGGTCCAGGGCGGTGCGGTCCTGGTCGGAATCGACCGACTCCAGCCGCAGCCCCGGATCTTCGCCACCGGTCGCCGCCCCGCTGCCGCCGCCGCCCGCGACAGCGGGGCGGATCGGGGCGGCCACCCCGCCGCCGCCGGCCTCGCCCGGCAGACGGCCGGGGCCGCTGCCCGCCCCGACCGCTGCCGGGGTGGCATCGACCCAATCGTCACCGGGGGTGGTGCCAGGCCCCATGGGCCCCGGCCCGGGCCGCCACTGGCGCTGCAGCAGGTCTTCGCTGAGGCCCTCCTCGGCCAGCAGGCGGCCGGCGATGCGGGGTTCCCGCAGCAGCGCCAGCAGCAGGTGGGGGCCGTCGAGCAGCGGCGCGCCCCAGGCGGCCCGGCGACGATCCGCCGCCTCCAGCAGATCCTCCAGCGCTTCACCGATATAAAGGGTCTCACCGCTGGCGCTCGGCTGCTCGGCGCAGAAGGCTTCGAGGCGATCGAGCAGGCGGTTGTCATCCACCGGCAGGGGCGAGGCCCAGGCGGCGAAGCGGGGATCGCTGAACAGGGTGAGCAGCAGGTGCTCCACATCCATCGCCCCGTGGCGCCAGCGTCGGGCCTGGTCCTGGCTGGCGAGCAGCAGATCCCAGGCCGCCTCGCTGAAGCGCTCGGGCTCGGCGGTGAGGCTGGCCGGTGGCCGGGGCGGTGAGGAGGGGCTTGGCATCGGCAGAGGTGGTCGGACGGCGGGGTCAGGAGCCGGTGGCAGGGGCGGCCGGCGGCAGGGGGGAGGTCTGGATCAGTTCGACGCGATAGCCGTCGGGATCCTCCACAAAGGCGATCACGGTGCTGCCGTGCTTCATCGGCCCCGGGGGACGAACCACCCTGCCGCCGCGTTCGGCGATCGCCGCGCAGGTGCTGTGGATGTCGGCGACGCCGATGGCGATGTGGCCATAGCCGCTGCCGATGTCATAGGACTCGGTGTCCCAGTTGTGGGTGAGTTCGAGCACGGCGGTGTCGCGCTCCTCCCCGTAGCCCACGAAGGCCAGGGTGAAGCGGCCTTCGGGGTAATCGCGGCGGCGCAGCAGGCGCATGCCAAGCACCTCGGTGTAGAAGCGCAGCGATCGTTCCAGGTCTCCGACCCGGAGCATGGTGTGGAGCAGGCGCATCGAGAGGCGGCGGTGGCCGGGCGCATTCTGGCCAGGGCCGCCGCCGCCGGCCTGGGGGATGGCCGGCCGGCTCCGAACGGGGCCGAGGGGCCGGCGACCGGGGCTGGACGCCCGGATTGGCGCCGTCGCTGCGACGTGATCTCCGCCCTGTTCAGAACAGCGGCGGTGCCTCCCGGACGTGGCGATCGTCACAGCGGGGGGGGAAGGGGCGGCCCATAGGATCCCCCCTGCCGGCGTGCCTCCAGTCTGTGTACAACTCCTTCGACCTCGCGATCGAAACGATCGTGGCCCGAGAGGTCCTCGACTCACGGGGGACTCCCACCGTTGAGGCGGAGGTGTCCCTGGAGGGGGGCTTCAGCGGTCGGGCGATCGTCCCCAGTGGCGCCAGCACCGGAGCCCATGAGGCCCATGAGCTGCGCGATGGCGGCCGCGAGTATTTCGGCAAAGGGGTGCGCAAGGCCGTCGAGAACATCGAGGAGCGGATCGCGCCTGCCCTCTGCGGCCTCAGCGCCCTCGATCAGGTGGGTGTGGACCGGGCGATGAACGAGCTCGATGGCAGCGATAACAAGAGCGCCCTCGGGGCCAACGCGATCCTGGCGGTCAGCCTGGCCAACGCCCACGCTGCCGCCAGCGCCCTCAACCTGCCCCTCTACCGCTATCTCGGCGGACCGCTGGCCAACCTGCTGCCGGTGCCGCTGATGAACGTGATCAACGGCGGCGCCCACGCCTCGAACAGCCTCGATTTCCAGGAATTCATGATCGTGCCCCATGGGGCCGGCAGCTTCCGCGAGGCGCTGCGGATGGGCGCCGAGGTTTTTCATACCCTCAAGGGCCTGCTCAAGGACCGCGGCATGAGCACCGCCGTGGGAGATGAGGGTGGTTTCGCCCCCGATCTGGGCAACGATCAGGCCGGCGACATCCTGGTGCAGGCGATCGAGAAGGCTGGCTACAAGCCTGGCGAAGAGATCTCCCTGGCCCTCGATGTGGCCAGCACCGAGTTTTACCGGGATGGCCGCTATGCCTTCGGCGGTGGCAGCTACAGCAGCGCCGAGATGGTCGAGCAGCTGGCGGCCCTGGTGGGTCGCTACCCGATCGTTTCGATCGAGGATGGCGTGGCCGAGGACGACTGGGAGGGTTGGAGCCTGCTCACCCAGCGCCTGGGCTCCAGCGTGCAGCTGGTCGGCGATGACCTGTTCGTGACCAACACCAGCCGCCTGCAGCAGGGCATCGAGCGCGGGGTGGCCAACTCGATCCTGATCAAGGTCAATCAGATCGGCACCCTCACCGAAACCCTGCAGGCGATCGACCTGGCCGGTCGGGCCGGCTACACCAGCGTGATCAGCCATCGCAGCGGCGAAACCGAGGACGTGACCATCGCCGACCTGGCGGTGGCCACCCGCGCCGGCCAGATCAAGACCGGTTCCCTCAGCCGTTCCGACCGGGTGGCCAAATACAACCAGCTGCTCCGCATCGAGGACGAACTGGGCGACCAGGCCATCTACGCCGGGGTCGATGATCGCGGCCCCCGCGGCCGGGGCTGATCTATCGGGGTTGGGCGGTCGGGGCTGAGTGGTCGGGGCTGCGCTGGGCGCGGCCCCTGCTCCAGGCGGACCTGGCCGGAGGGTCTGCGGAGCCTTGACCTGGCGGCCCAAGGCCGGAAGGCTGCGCACCCATGGCCGTCATCCTGTGGGGGGCGAGTCCGTCCTGGGCTTTGCTGTGCAGCCTGGACAGCCCTGATGGGGCTCCTTACAGTCCGGCTGACAAGGTTTTGCCCAGCGGCTGCTCGTTCCCATGGCCTCCCAGCCGATCCGGCCAACCCCTTGCGTCGCCGTTCAGGTCCGCTGCCGGTTCGTTGCCCAGGTCGTGGCGGCGTCAGCCCGCGCAGGCGGCCAGGAGCGGCTGGGCGCGTTGCCGCCGCCTGGCTCTGGCGGCGCTGCCGTTGCCGTTGCTGCTGGCAGGGCCCTGGGCGGCGAAGGCCTCCGCTTACACCTCGCCGTTCACGCTGCAGCTCAACCCGGACATCGCCAGTCTTGATTACGCAGCAAGCTCCGCAACCAGCCCAGCCAGGCCGTAGAGTGGTACACAAATACCATCCGGGTTATGGGCCGAAATGCCATTCAGTTCCAGAAAGGGCTCTCTGTGCCCGAGTTTCTGAAGCTTTACGGAACGGAGTCCCAGTGTGAGGAAGCATTGGCTCA
>CAIZQU010000074.1 GCA_903935205.1 uncultured cyanobacterium
CTCTGGATCAACGATCAGGACAGCAGCCCGAACAATCACGACCGCGTCTTCTTCGACGGGCTGAGCAGCAGCCAGGTCCGGGCTGTGGAGCGACGCCATGACAATCTGCTCCTCAATTTTGACGGCGGCAGCCAGCTCACGATTCCCTTCTATTTCCTCTTCCCTTCCAGCCGCGTCGAATCCTTCCACTTCAGCGATGGCAGCAGCTGGAGCGAACAGAACCTGCTTCAGCGTCTGCAAACCTCCCCGTTCCTGGCGCCAACCACCCAGGTCTGAGGTCGCCGGGGGCGCCCCTGGCGTCCCCGGCCAGCTGTGGCTGGTTCGGTGCAGATGGCAAGCTCAATCAACCGAACCGGGTGAAGTGCCATGGCCGGGCCGTTTCTGATTCTGCTGGTGATCGCCCACCTGCAGGCCGTGCTGGTGGCCTGGGGGTTGGCCCTGCTGACGGCCAGGGGGCTGCCGCGGCTGCGGCTCCGCCTGCCGCCCGGAGCGACCGGGCGCCTGAGCCTTGCCTTTGGCTGCTACGGACTGGCGGCCCTGGCGGAAAGCCTCGATCACACCCGCAGCGACTGGATCTACGTCAACCAGATCAGCCCCTGGAATGGGTTGTTTTTCGTGTTCCTGTCCTCCGGATTGGCCCTGCTGGCGGCGGCGGTTCGGGGCGGTCGCGGCCTGCATGGCCTGCTGCTGGCCCTGGTGGTTGCCAGTGGTCTGGGCTACGCCACCATCGGCAAGGCAGGGCCGATCGCGGTTCAGGTGGCGCTGCTGGTCGTGATGCTCCAACTCTGGTGGCGCTGTTTTCACGATTGGCGGCTGTGGCTCTATCCCCTGTTCACCGTGGGGCTCACCACCCTGTTCGGGGCCCTGCTCAACAGCAGTGGTGATCAGCTCTGGCATCTGTTCATCGGGCCCGCCGGTTCGATCAGCCTGCTGCTGCTCTGGCTGATCCTGCGCCGCGCCGATCGCACCACCCGGCCCAACGGTTGAGCAGCGGCTTGCTGGGCCCCCCCGCCGCAACCGCCGGTCAGGCCCTGGGCTCTTCTGGCTCGGCTCGACGGGAGGAGGGCCGGCGGGCCTGGTTGCGACAGCGATCGGAGCAATAGCGCACCTGCTCCCAGACGGTCTTCCATTTGCGACGCCATTGGAACGGGCGACCGCAGCAGGCGCAGATCTTGGTGGGGCGGTCAGCGTGGTGGGGCATCGAAGCACTCTGGCGGCTGGGATTGGTTCGGTTCAGCTGAGCCAGCCCCGTTCGCCGGCCAGCTTGGTGGCCAGGCTGAAGGCGGTGACGCAGCGCTGGGCCCGGCGGCGGGCATCGGACTGGCTGCGGGACCGCTCCAGGTAGGCCCGCATCGCCTCCGGCGTTTCGATCAGCGCCAGCAGGCCCGCTCGCTTCGATCCGATCGCCTCATCCCTCAGCAGACGGCTGACCAGCTCCTCCTCCCACAGGCGCCGGCCGCCGGCCGTGGCGAACAACCGCTCCTGCAGCAGGGCCAGCAGATTGTCCTGCAACTCCAGCCTCTGGCCTCTCCGCAGCCTGCGGCTGTTGGGAAGGTCTCCGCCGGCCTCCGCCTCTGTGCCGCGATCGGCTCGGGATGGCGCCGGATCAGACCTGTGTTCCAGGCTCCAGCTCAGCCCTGTCCCCGGCAGGCCCACCGTGGTGCGCGGACCACCACGACGAGCCACCGGGATGTTGAGCGATGCGCCCGGACCACCGATCGAGATCGAACTCAGGCCCGAACCGCTGAAGTGAAAGCGAAGCGGGCCCAGGCGGGCGGAACGTCGGAAACGGAAGCCCATGGTTGTGGCCCTGGCACCACCTACTCTGGCGTCCCCGCCCAGGGGGCCGAGCGGAAGGCGCCCCCACGAGGGCCGCAGAGCAGCCAGCACCGCTTTCGAACCGGGAGCGTGAGGGTTGATCGCGATCGTGGAGAAATGGCATCCGCCCAGAACGGGGCTGCCATCCGGGGGCTGATCAAGGCGAAACGGCAAGGGATGAGCCAGCCGTGCCGTCGGTTGGATCCAGGCAGGGGCGCTGGGGGCTCAGGAGCCGGCGAGTTCCTGAAGCTGGGCCTCAAGTCGCTGGCGCAGACGACGTTGGACCAGGGCACAGAGGTCTTCGACCAGATCGCTGTCGGCGCGGTAGATCAGGCGCACGCCCTCCCGCTCGCAGCGCACCAGTCCGGCCCGTTGCAGTTGGGTGAGCTGGCGGCTGATGTGGGACTGGGAGAAGCCGGTGCGCTCAATCAGGGTCGCGACATCCATCGGCGCTTGGCGGAGCAGACAGAGCAGTTGCAGTCGGGCCGGTTCACTCAGCAGTCGGAAGAACTGGCTGTACTCCTCCAGCAGCTGGGGGCTGGGGATCGGCTGCATGGCGGCGGCCCGGCCGGGGGCAGGGGATATGTCGTTAGGAGCATTATGCCTCAGCTCGCCACGGGAGCGGATCCAGCTCCGGCGAGCCGGCAATCCGCATGGCAGCACCCGGCGGATTGCCGTGGATGCCAAGGCGCCGAAGTCAGCGACGCAAGGCGCGGGCAGGAAACCAATCCCTTGCCGTCCTCGTTTTATGCGTATACACTCATAGGAGCCCAAGTGATCTGGCCATGGTGGTCCCTGTCCCCATCCCAACGGCTGTCTCGCCCTCCCTGCTGGCCGCCGCCGCCGGTGGCGCATCGCTGCTGCTGCGCCAGCTGTTCGACGCCGACACCGGCACCTTCACCTATCTCCTCGCCGATGTGGCCAGCGCTGAGGGGGTGCTGATCGATCCGGTCTTCGAACAGCACAGCCGCGATCTCTCTCTGATTCAGGAGCTGGGCATCCGCCTGGTCGCCAGCCTCGACACCCACGCCCACGCTGACCATGTCACCGGTAGCTGGCTGATGCATCAGGCCAGCCGCTGCTCGATCGGCCTGGCGGCCACCGCCGGCGCCACGAACGTAACCCTCCCGCTGCGCCATGGCGATCGGATCCGCTTCGGCAGCCGCCATCTGGAGGTGCGTGCCACCCCTGGCCATACCGACGGCTGCCTCAGCTTCGTGCTCGACGACCTCAGCACCGCCTTCACGGGAGATGCCCTGCTGGTGCGTGGCTGCGGGCGCTGCGATTTCCAGCAGGGCGACGCCCACACCCTGTTCCGATCGATCAGCGAACAGATCCTGTCGCTGCCGGAGCACTGCCTGCTGTACCCCGGCCACGATTACTCCGGCCGGGGCGTCACCTCCGTGGCCGAGGAGAGGGCCTTCAACGCCCGAATCGGTGGCAGCGCCACGGAACGGGATTTCGTGGGGTTCCTGCAGAACATGAAGCTCCCCCATCCCCATCGCATCGCCGAGGCCCTGCCCGGCAATCTGCGCAGCGGCAGGCCCCGGGAGGCCATGGCCGGTGAGACCTGGGCACCGGTGCGGCACAGCTACGCCGGTCTCCCCGAACTCAACCCCGACTGGGTGGCCTCCCACCGCGACCGGCTCACCCTGGTGGATGTGCGCTCCGCCGAGGAGTTCAACGGACCCGATGGCCACATCCCCGACAGCCTCCTGATCCCCCTGCCCGAGCTGCTGACCCGGAAGGGGGAACTCCCCGACGACCGCCCGCTGGTGGTGGTCTGCCATGCGGGCAGTCGCTCGGCCCTGGCCACCCAACAGCTCCTGAAGGCGGGATTCCGGCAGGTGGCGAATCTGCACGGAGGCATCCATCGCTGGCAGGCGGAAGGTTTTGCCATCCAGCACCCACTGGTCTGCTGACTTGGGAACAGGGACTGCCGCAGCGAGACCGGAGGGGCGTCCCCCGCCGGCCGCACTCCAGGCAGAACGAGCTTCCGTCAGGGCAGGAGGAAGGAGCAAGCCAGGTGGAGCGAGTTGCTGTCAACCCATCACTCCTGGGGCGAAGGATCTGTCCTTCACCATCACGTCCCGAGGCTATGCGGGCTGGTTCCCGCAGCCGCGATGCGGTGCGCGATGGCTGCCGCTGGACTGAAGTCCGTTATCAGCCCCACCCAAGTCTCTGAAATGGCAGGGAGGGCGATGGGCTGGCCATCGATCCCTTGCCCTGAATCTGCCGCCATTGCGATGGGGCGGACAGCTAGGCAGTGCAGCGTGGTGACGCGGGAGCGGCGCTGACGGCCGCAGCGGCGGCTGGAGGCATGGTTGATGGTGGCGAAAGGCTGCCGCGACCAGGCGAACGAGCGAGCCGATCGCGGCGGCCTCAAAGCCTGAGCGCCAACCAGTGAGCTCAAGGATGCGGCCGATCGGATGATCTCAAGGGGGTTGCCGGGATCAGCCATCCGCCGCCATGGCAGGCCCGGGACCTGGTCCCCAGGGCCGCAGAGCCATCCGCCAATGGGGTCGGTGGAGCCGCGCGATCCAGGTTTCAATGGTCTGCATCTGGGCCAGGGCAGGCCAGCTGTGACGGCGAATGAACGGCCGCTGGCTGATAGGGAGTGCCTCCACTGTCGCGCTCTGGAGTCCCCAGTGGCGGAGGCGGTGGCGCTGGGGCCAAGGCTCAGATCCTTGCTGGAACCTGGCTTTTGGGCAGGAGTTGTTATCCGGCTTGGGGGGATGGGATGGCGATGCACCCCAGCTCCCGTTGGCGCGACGGCCGGGTTGGCTGTCTGCAGAGGTGCAGCGATGCCGGCAGAACTGTAGCGAAGGGAGAAGGGGAGGCTGCCCGCCAAGCAGAATGGAGGTGGTGCGACCATCCTGGTAAGGAAGATCGCCAAGATCACTTCCCAAAAGGCAGCCTGAGCCATAGGATTAATGCATCCCCTTCCAGCGCTCCCAATGCTCACAGGTTCTGATCTCCTGGCCAAGGTCAAGGAGCTTGGCGATGCCTCCAAGTCCGACCTGGTCCGCAATTGCGGCTACGTCAGCACCAAGAAGGACGGTTCGGAGCGACTCAATTTCACGGCGTTCTACGAGGCGCTCCTCGACGCTAAGGGCATGAACCTCGGCGCCGGTTCCGGCCGCAGCGGCAAAGCCCGTCCCGGCAGGCAGCTGAGCTACGCCACCAAAGTCCAGTTCAACGGCAACCTGCTGGTTGGCAAGGCTTACACGGCCCAACTGGGCCTGGAACCCGGCGACGAATTCGAAATCAAGTTGGGGCGTAAACAGATTCGCCTCGTTCCTGCCGGTGCTGCCGATGACGAGGAGTGAGCGGCATCGCCACTCGGATCGAAACCCCATGATTCCAAGGGTGGCACCTTCTGCGGTGCCACCTTTTTTTGGCCTTGTTGCAGCAACGATGCTGTCTCGGACCAAGCCGCCTGCCCCATCCTCAAGCCCGCCCTCAGCCCCTCCAAGCTCCCCCGAGCCCGAGCTCCCCTCACCGCCAGCCGCCGCAGCGCCTCCCTGCGGCCACTGAAGCAACCGCCGGCCGCCAACACCGCACTTGATTAGGCACCAAGCTCCGCGACCAGCTTTCCCAGGCTAAGCTGGTACGCGTGTACTGGCCCAGATGCCATGGCTATGAACCGGATCCAGTTCCAGCCTGGGATGTCATTGTCGCAGTTCCTGGAGCTGTACGGC
>CAIZQU010000075.1 GCA_903935205.1 uncultured cyanobacterium
TGCCGTACAGCTCCAGGAACTGCGACAATGACATCCCAGGCTGGAACTGGATCCGGTTCATAGCCATGGCATCTGGGCCAGTACACGCGTACCAGCTTAGCCTGGGAAAGCTGGTCGCGGAGCTTGGTGCCTAATCAAGTTGTTGCTTGATGGCAGCAAGAACGCTGATTGCCAGCAGTAAATCAGCAGCACCTAGGCCCTGTGCCTCTAACAGGGTGCTGACTGCTTCTAGGTGCTTCTGCTGCTCGGTAGAGGCGGCATATTTTGAACTCCCCTTGAACCCAGTGCTCTGGACTTGACCCGTGCTTAGAGGGTCTTGAGCCGACTTTGAACTGGGTTTCTGGGGAGGATTATTTCTTGAGAATCCAATCACAGCGTGGGTTCTTGGGTTTGTCCATCTGGTTTTGGTGCCTAGTAGTGGTTCCCCACTTTGCGGTGATGAACGGCGGTGGTGGCGGTGGTGTCAGCCACGTTCCCCTGCTCCACCACCGCATAGATGATCCAGTGGTCGGGGCCTTCGAGCCGCTGGGCGACGCGACAACCGAGGTAGGCGAGGGCATCGCCGAGCACCGGCCCGCCGGCGGCGACGCCATCGAGGGTGTTGACGCCGGCGAAACGGTCGGCACCCGGCGGGAAGCGCCGCAGGAAATGGCGCAGCAGCTGCTGGTGGTTGTCCTCTCGCAGCACGTTGAGCACGAAGCGATCTCCCACCTGCAGCAGGGCTTCGATCGCCCGGTCCCGGGCCACGGCCACGGTCAGGCCCGGCGGCTCGAAGCTGGCCTGGCTCACCCAGCTGGCCACCATCGCGCCGCTGCGCTGGGATTCCCCCTCCCCCTGGCGGGCCGTGACCACGTACAGCCCTCCGGAGAGGCGGCCGAGGGCCTTGTCGAGATCACCGTCGAGGCTCTTCATCGCCGCGATTGTTCTGTCTCGGGTGAGCAGCTGGCCCAGGTCGGTGCCGGCCTCCTCGCAGCGCTGGTAATCCTCGGCCAGCGGCACCTGGCGAATCCGCAGGGGCTCGAAGGCCTGCTTCTGACCGAGGCTGCGCAGCTGGGAGGCCACGGTGTCGATCGGTTCATCGTTGCCGCCGTAGGCGTCGTAGCAGGCCACCCACTGGCCCGGCTGCAGGGCCGCCAGCAGGGTGCCGATCGAGGCCTGCAGCTCCGCCTCCGGCTCGGCCGGCCAGGTGGGCACCACCACGGCGCTCGCCTCGCCCACCAGGGCCGCCAGCTCCTGGGCATCGCTGGCGCGCAGATCGACCAGCTGCACCTGGGCCTCGGCCTTGCCGATGCCGCGGGCGATGGCCTGGCTGATCCGGTCGCAGAAGCCGTATTGGCTCAGATAGCAGACGGCGGTGTAGGCCTCACCTTTGCTGCGGCCGCTGCTCCAGTCGCGGTAGTCACCCACCCAGAGATCGAGGTGGTGGCGCAGCAGCGGGCCATGGCCCACGGCGATCGTCTGGATCGGGGGCAGGGCCTCCATGCGCTTGAGCGCCTGCAGCACGCTGCGGGCGTTGGGGCCCATCAGGCAGTCGTAGTAGAAGCGGAAATCCGGGGCGATGGCGCCCGGGTCGCTGTCGAACAACTCCTCGGAGCAGTAGTGCAACCCGAAGGCATCGCAGGTGTAGAGGATGCCGCTGCCGTGGTCGAAACTGAAGATCGTGTCCGGCCAGTGCAGGTTCGGAGCGCTGAGGAATTCAAGCCGATGGTCGGTGCCGCTGCTCGGGTTGGTGCCCAGTTCGAGGCTGTCGCCGCTTTTCACCGCTCGGCTGCGGAAGGGTCGATGCAGCTGGTTTTCCAGGAACTGGATCGCCACCTTCGAGGCCACGATCTCGATCTCGGGGTTGCGTTCGAGCAGGTGGCCGATCAGGCCGGAATGGTCGGGTTCGGTATGGGAAACGATCAGGTGGTCGATCGCCGCCGGATCGATCTGCTGCTCCAGGGCTGCCAGCCAGGTGTCGGCGAATTTGAGGTGGCTGCTGTCGATCAGGGCCGTTTTTTCGCCGCGGACCAGAAAGGCGTTGTAGGTGGTGCCATTGCGCAGGCCGAATTCGATGTCGAAACGGCTGCGATCCCAGTCGAGCGAGCGGATGGTGGTGGTGTCGGTGGCGATCGGGGCCACCTGGAGGCTCAGGCGTGGGGGCGCTGTCGGGCCGGCGGGCGGACTGGTGCCAGGGCTGTCGCTCAGGGAGGCGAGGGAGGTGGGGACCATGGTCTGCAGCCGCTGCGGATCAGGGAGGCTGGGACTGTAGGCAGAACCTGAGCGATCGGGGCTGGACGCTGACGAACACTTCCCATCGCCAGAAAGAAGTTGCACAATCGGGGTCTAGCGGATTCGGCCTCCGATCCTTGACATCTGATCAACCGGGACCAGATCGTCCCACCCGTCCCGCCGTGGACCCTTCCCTGTTTGGCGACGATCACCTCAGCGACACCAGCGGCGGGCTGAGCGGTTTCCGGGCGGCGCTCGAGAGCCTTCAGTCCCGTCTGGATGCGGCCTCCCGCCCCAGCCGCTTCAAGCCGGTCGAAGACCTCTCCCTGGCGCGCATCCTCTTCGGTGAGGTGCCCAGCGGCCCGCCGGTGGTGGGGGAGATCCTCGATCTGAGCCGCGATGGCATGAAGATCGCTCTGGAGGTCAGCCAGACGGTGGAGCTCGACCAGACCTGCCATCTGCTGGTCGGTCCACCCGATGGTGAGTGCTACCAACTGCTGGGCACGGTCCGCTGGGTCGACCGCAATCCCTACATCACGGTCTTCGGCCTTGCCCTCCGGGACGCCACCCTCCACAACCCCGCCAGCTGATCCCGACCGGGACGCCGGTACTCAGAGCCAGCACCAGTCGGCGAAGCAGGCGCCCTGACCGCAGGCCTGCCCCTGGCTGTCCCGGAGGGTCCAGAGCCGGGCATTGCGGATCCGGAAGCGGCGGCCGTGGCTGTCGACGCGGATGCCGCTGTACCCGTTGAAGCTGCCCTGCTGCAGAGCCAGGGCCAGGGCGTCGGCGCGGGCGGCTCGTTCGCAGGGTTCGGCGGTGAGCCTCGAGGGGATCCCCACCATCGCCGCCCAGTCCCGCCGCCAGAGGCTGAGGGCGGCGCGGTTGGCATAGATCAGGCGCGGGTCGTCGCCGCCGTCGTGGGCGGCGACCACGGTGGCGGCGCTGAACAGCTCCTGGGCCGCCAGCCGGGGGTGGGTCGAGGCGGGCAGGGCCAGCAGCGGCCGTCCCCAGGCCTGCCGGTAGCTCTGCAGGATCAGGTCGCTGATCTCCAGGGCCGGGCTGCACAGCCAGGGAGGATCGGGGGGTGCCGCTATCCGCATCGATCCCCCGGGCGCGGCAGCTGCTGCCGCCACCGCTGCCGGCTGGGCTGGGGCAGCGATGGACCCTGCGGTGAACCTGCTGATCCTGGGCGCCTGGATGGGGTCGATTGTCCGACCCGCTGCTCCCGGGGCCGGGCTGGGCGTGGCCCGGTCAAGGGCTGACCTCCCGATCAGCCCCTGCGGCAACCTCGCTCGCTTCGCCACTGCCTGCGGCCATCGCCCGGGTCATCGCCAGCTGGCCCAGTTCGCTGCCGTGGCTGCGCAGCCGGTTGAGGAACAGCTGCCGGGCCTCCGGGAAGCGGGGTTCTTCCGCCAGCGGCAGGGGCCCGGCCTCCTCCAGCCCCGTCTCGCCCTCCAGGGCCGGGGTGATGACCACCAGATCGGGATCGAGGGCGGCGTCGTAACGCCACCAGCGGTTGGGGTCGGCGATGGCCCCGTGCACCGGATGGGGGGCGGCCTCCACCGCCTTGACCGCCCCCTGGCGCCGCCGTTCCGCCAGTTCCGCCAGCAGCTGGCTGCGGGTGCGGCCGCGGAGCTGGAAGAGGACAAAGGGATCCTCCGAGAAGCGATCCCCCATCAGGTAGTAGACGGCGCTGACGTGTTTGCAGGGGTTGGCCTTATCGGGGCAGGTGCATTCGCTGCGCACCTCCTGGAGCTTGAACGGAAACAACCGCTTGCCGCTGGCGGCGAAGGCCCGCTCGATGTCCTGGGGCATGATCCCGGCCAGCAGCTGGGCGGACCAGCGGGCTTTCTGGCTGAGGGCCTCGAGCACATAGCCCCAGTCTTCTTCGTTGAGCACATCGAGCCAGAGCTTGACCTTGTAGGGGTCCTCACCGGTGCCCTGGACGCGGGCATGCACCCGGCGCCCCTCGAAGCGGATCGAGACCACGTTGCCGGAGCGGGCATAGTCCCAGGCGCGCTCCAGCCGTTTCTTGAAGCGGTAGGCGTTGATCAGTTCCATCCACTGCTCCACCCACCAGGGCTGCTGGCCGAGACCCTGCTGGCCCAGCTGGGTGCTGATGGCGGAGGGGGAGAGGCTCATGGCCACCGCGCGGTCCACCCAGTATCGCCCTGGCCTTCAGGCGGAGCCAAGCCGGGCCGCTGACCTGGCCGCTGACCTGGCCGCTGACCTGGACCCTGGTCTCCTGCACTGTTCCGGTGCTCTGTGGTCCTGGGCTGCGCCATGGCTGGTTCGTCGCGCTCGATACATCTCGGACTGGCCCTGGCGGTCACCTCCCTGCTTCCCCTCGCCGTTGCGTTCGCTCCCCGATGGCAGGGCCAGCCGCCCTGTCGGATCGGCCCCGGGGCCCGCTGCGCCGGGGCCGATCTCAGCGGCAGGGATCTGGCCCGGGCCAATCTGCGCCGGGCCGATCTGCGGGGGGCGCGGTTGGTCGGCACCGACCTGGAGGAGGCCGATCTCCGCCAGGCCGATCTTCATGGCGCCACCCTGATCGGGGTGGATCTGGCCCGGGCGCGGCTGCAGGGAAGCCGGCTGGGGGAAGCGCTCCTGCTCTCCTGCGACCTGGAATCGGCCGATCTGGGAGGTGCCGATCTGCGCGGTGCCCGGCTCGATGGCAACGATCTGGAGAGCGCTCGCCTCAGCTGGAGTCTGTTGCGGGGCGCCCAGCTGCGGGGGGTGGACCTGGAGAGCGCCGATCTCAGCGGCAGCGATGCCCGCGGCGCCGATTTCAGTGGTGCCAACCTGGGTCGGGCCCGACTGGTGGCGGGCCGTTTCGAGTCTGCCCTGCTCGAGGGCGCCAACCTCGCCTCCGCCCGGCTGGAGCGCGCCCGGCTGGCGGGGGCTGATCTGCGCCACGCCCATCTCGGCCGGCGCAGGATCGGAGCCACGCCGCCCGATGGATCCAGGCCAGCGATCGGTGTCGGCCAGGCCGGCGGAGCCGATCGCAGCAGCGCCCAGGGCCCTGGAGCTTCAGAGCCTGCCGCCGTCGGTGCCGAGCCCGACGCGGACGATGGCGGCGTCGGAGCTCTGCTGGTGGATACCGATTTCACGGGCGCTGATCTGCGCTGGAGCGATCTGACCGGGGTGGTGATGCTGCGGGGCTCCCTGCGCCAGGCGCGGCTGGAGGGTGCCCGGACCCAGGGCTCCCGCTGGCTGGATGTGGCCTTTGGGGCCACCCGCTGCCCGGATGGGGTGCGGCGCTCCGTTGCCTGCAGCGGCTTCCTGGTGCCCAGCGCAGGGGTGGAGCGGAGCCGGGCCGAGGCGAGGGTGGCCTGGTTGCGATCCCGGTCCTGGCCGGAGGATTGAACGATCCCCGCGGATTGGCGCCGGATGGCCGCCCGGCTGGACCGCCGCCGCGCAGGTCCCGCATCCCCCAGGGCCGGATCGATGCTGGCGGCGGAGGATGGAAGTTCCCCACCCGGCGTCCGCGATGGCTTCCCCCGACAGCGACTGCCTGGCCGTGCTGATCGATGCCGACAATGCCCAGCCCGGGGTGGTGGGCGAGCTGTTGGCGGAGGTGGCCAGCTACGGCACCGCCACGGTGAAGCGGGCCTACGGCGACTGGACCACCCCTCAGCTGGGCCGCTGGAAGGATGTGCTGCATGTGCATGCGATCCAGCCGGTGCAGCAGTTCAGCTACACCAGCGGCAAGAACGCCACCGATTCGGCCCTGATCATCGATGCGATGGACCTCCTGCATGGCGGCCGGGTCGATGGTTTCTGTCTGGTGTCCTCCGACAGCGACTTCACCCGGTTGGCCACCCGCCTGCGGGAGGCGGGGCTGGCGGTCTATGGGTTCGGCGAGCGCAAGACGCCCAAGCCGTTCGTGGCCGCCTGCGACAAGTTCATCTACACCGAGATCCTCAAGCGCCCGGTGGTGGCGGCGGCCCCGGCGGGACCGGAGCTGGAGGAGCCCGGGGAGGCGGGCGAGGGCATCGGGGGGAGCCTCCGCCAGCTGGGTCCGGCGTTAAGGGCGGCGATCGCGGCGGTCGACCAGGAGGACGGCTGGGCGCCCCTGGGACAGGTGGGGACCTGGCTGCTCAAGCACGACCCCTCCTTCGATGCCCGCAATTTCGGTTTCAAGAAGCTCAGCGACCTGGTGCGGGCCCAGACCGACCTGGACCTCAAGACGGTGCCGGGCAGCCAGGGGGCCCATCTCTATGTGCGGTTGAGAGAGGGGTGAGGGATGGCGGCAATGGCAGCCGGAAGTGTCTGCAGAGTGCCCAGAGAAGGTCCAGGCGGTTGAAGCCCTGATCCGGCGCAACGCTCTTCTCGCTCTCCATCTAAGGGCAGCTCATGGAATCGCACTTTCCCTGGCCAATGGGCCTACATCGCTGTGGCCAGACAACGAGTCCCACCCATCCCAACCAGCGGGAATCAGGGATTTTCGAGGTATCTCTAAGAGAATCCTGAGATTGTTCGTTCTTGCGTTTAATCATCGGCTCCCGGCCATGACCGATGGTTTGCAGATGAAATAAGGACGGCTTGGAAATCTCGCTTGGGGAGCCAGTGCATCTTGATCGCTCGATCCAGACAATCAGGCTCACTCTTGATCCGTCGGGAATCTGATTTATCGAGCTTCTTATGCTCTCGCCAGCCACATCATTCGCCTGAGTTGCCATCGCGGAGTGGGCGTATCTGTTTGTATATGAAGTATCTTCTGATCACCTCTATGCATCGCTGTGAACAATTCGCCAATCGCTCTCCTTGGGGGTGGTGATCTCATGGCAGTGAAACCCATCTCACCAGCAGCAAGTAGGCAGGCCATGCCGAAGAACGAGCGCATGACAAGCGAGAATTAGTATTTTGTCTTGCCATTTAGTCCCAGTTTGTTCCATGTTGACAGTCCAAAGAGGGGATGTTGTCTTGGGCTGTAAATGTCGCCTCAGCCAGCGGGTCTGAGGTGGGTGTCTCTTGCTGGACCCATGGCAGCCCTTGTTGGACTCGGCATTTGACTGGGCATTGAGCCCACCGCCTCTGGCCAGCAGCCGCCATCACCCGCCAATCCCCGGGAGCTGCTGCAGGAGGTGAGCATCATGGGGGCAGACCACTGCCATCCTCTGCCGCATCTGCCATGAAACACTCGCCCCTGGTTGGCATCGCCCTGGCCGCGGTGGCGTTTGCAGCTCCTGGCCTGGCCGACAGTACGGAGGCGTTCTGCATCCTGAGCCGCCATGACCACTCCATCGCCGTTGAGCGGGGGCCTTGCCAGTTCAGCCAACGTCAGGGCCATGTGGCCGTGCTGATGGGCAACCGCTGGGCCTTCCGCTTCGGCGCTGAGGACCAGGGCATGACCTACCACCGCACCAACCTCAGCGATGGCATCCGCTTTCAGCGAGAGGGTGCCTATACCCTCACCGTGCTCTGGCGAGAGCCCTAGAGATCTGCGGATCCATGTTGGCGGCGGTAGCCATGCTTCTGGCGCGGGCGGAGCCCCGGGTACTGGCTTGCTGAACGGGTTGCTGTTGGCATGCCTCAGCGGTGCTGGTGGCGGTGATTTGGCCAACGGTGCGGGGGCATCTCAAATCCTGATTCCCGGCAGCACCACGCAGGTCTGCACCGCTTCGATCGCTTGCCCAGATTGGCCGGATAGGCCAACTGGCCAGGCGTTGACGGCTGGCCATATCACCAACGATTGCAAGCTTTCTCTGGCCTGCAGGGTTGCGCGACGCCTGGTTCTAAGCTGCTGCAAAGCCGAAGCCTTGAGCTGAAAAGCCGCGATGGGTTTCACCTTGATCCAAGGCACCTATTACCTCAAACTGGGTCATCCCGACGGCGACTCGATGCGGTTTGTCGCCGATCGTCCCGACCTGTTGGACCGCCTTGCCGGCCCTCCGGTTGGCTTCAAGGAGCAGGGCACGGTGCAGCTGCGCTATGAGGGCATCGATACGGTTGAGAAGGGCGCTATCCAGCCGCTGGCTCGCGATTCGCTCAACAAGAACCTGGATTTCCTGCGGGATGTCGACCATGCCGGACCGGCTGCCAGCAGCGTGCGTGGCTTCATCCTGAGCCAATTGGTCGATGCCAATCGTCGACCGGTCTGTTTTGTGTTCGCCGGTGCTTCTCCCCATCCCGATGGCACCCGCATGCCGCTGGCGTTGGCGCAGCTGCGCCAGAGCGTCAACTACAAGCTGCTCAGCAGCGGCATGGCCTATACGCTGTTTTATGAAACCCTTTCTTCCGAGATACGCAGCCATCTGACCGCGGCCTTTCAGCAGGCCAGAGAAGCGCGGCTGGGCCTGCATCTGCGCGATCGCACCACCACCGGGGTGGTGATCCACGGCCGTCGACAACTGGCGATGATTCCGCCGATTTTCCCGAAGCTCTGGCGTCGTCTCGATACGTTTTTTGCCTCCCATGACAACCTTGCGGCTTTCAAGGATTGGTTGGCGGCCAATCCGCACGACAACGAACAGCTTTCCACCCTGTCGGACCGCCGCCGCCGGATCGCCCTCGCTGAGATCATCGCTGTTGAAGCGGATCTGATCCGATTGCTCTATAGCCCAGATGACCTACTCTTCCACCGCTCATCTTGAGCCGTGGGCTGGGCTGAACCCCGCAATGGCCAGGGGTAGGACCCTCGCCCTGTTCGCGTCCTGGCCACTCTGACCGCTGGTCAGGATCAGAAGTGGCTTCGTCCGCTGGCGGCTGCGTCGTTAACGACTTGGTATAACTCGCCGATGGTCATGTTGAGGACGATCACTTCGGGCTTGATCCTGGTGCCGCATTGATGGTTGATTGCATCCGCAAGATCCTCCATCATGTCTTGGTTGCAGAATTGGCCAAGGATCATTTCATTGTCCATGTAATCCCTGGGAATGGCACAGACATCGCTCAGAACCCGGCTCACGGTGTTGCTGTGGTCGTGCATGGCTGGCTGTCTCCGTTGTCGACTGCTGCTGTTTCAGGGTTTTTTAGGGACGATCGCTGGCCTTGTCATCGCCTCGGCTCTGGCTCCTGATCCACGGGCTCTGCCTCGCGGTTGATGGTGCCCTTCCCCCAGGCCGGCTTCTGACCGGATGCGGCTGCCCGGTGCGCTCATTCCGGCCACCCCTGGCGGCCGGCCAGGCGTTGCGGTGGCGGTTCCGGCTCCAGCCCGGCCCTTGCGGATCGGCTGGCTGGCAGCAGCGGCTGCGCCTCCTCCGCCGGCATCAGTGCGGCTGGCTGGCCTGCCCTGGGTTCCAGCGCAGGGGCCTGTGGTTGAGCTGGTTCGGCCACCGCAGGTTGCGCCTCCCCTGCCTTGGCGTTCCCGGTCTCGACGACCGCCGTCTCCCCGTTCCCACCCAGCCAGGGTTGGGTCTTGGCGGGAGCGATCCCTGGGGCCAGGCTTTCGGCGTGCTCCGGCTTCGCATCCGCGGGGGCTGGCCGCTGATGCTCCGTTCCAGGCGGCCCTGATGAGGGGCGCCGTTCTGGACGCTGGGGCTGTCTCTGCTCCTGGTCCGCCTCGTGGGGATCCGTGCCCCGTGGGTGGGCTGCCGCCATCGCGGATACCGCCGCAGCCGGTTGATCGCCAGCGGCCGGCAGGGTCAGCTCTGGATCGATCGCCGCCAGGGGCGTCAGCACAAAGGCCCGTTGACGCAGCCGCGGATGGGGCAGCTGCAGCTCGGGCAGGTCCAGCTGCTGGGGGCCGCACCAGAGCAGATCGAGATCGAGGCTGCGGGGACCCCAGGGCTCGCTCCGCACCCGCCCGAAGCGCTGCTCCAACCGCTGCAGCCGCCGCAGCAGCACCAGGGCCGCCGTGGCGCTCGGCTCGACCCCGGCCTGGGGGATGGCCTTGCCGATCGCGCTTCGCCCTGCCCCTGGCGGCGCTCCGGCAAGCCCCGGCCGGTCGGCGGCAGACGGTGGGGGGCCGCCATCGATCACCACCACGGCATTGAGGTAATCGGGTTGTCCCGCCGGACCTCCCACCGGCGCGGTGCGGAACAGCGGCGACCAGCGCAGCCGCGGCCCGGCGCTCCGCTCCGCGCCATCGCTGGCGCACTCCCCACCGCCATCGCTGGCGTACCCATCGCGATGGCCCAGGCCCAGGCCCAGGCCCAGGCCCAGGCCCAGGCCCATGCCAAGGCCCATGCCAGGGCCAGGCCCATCGCCGGCCCCATCGCCCCGATCCTGATCCACCCCAAGCCCCGGAGCCCGGTCGGGCCCCAGCACCAGCTCCATCCACCAGCTGCGCAGCTCCGCCGCCAGCAGCGGCCGCACCGCCAGCAGCGTGGCCAGCGGATCCCCCAGATTCGCCCCCAATGCCACCGCCACCGAACCGCTCCCCTGCGCCAAGCCCGGCTGGCGCCGCTGCTCCCCGGGTCGGGGCTGGCCTGGGCGCCCGGATGCTGAATCGATCTGCTGCATCGCCGCGGCACCCGCCTCAGCCCAGCCGCACCTGCCGCTCCTCCCGCACCTGTACGGGGATCTCCAGATGGGAGCGGCCGATCATCTGCGGGCCATCCACCGAAAAGATCCGCGCCTCGATGCCGAACTCGCGGAAGGCGTTCTCCAGCTCCTGGATCAAGGCCTTCTCCACCTGCGCCTCCGCATCGACCACCTTGCCGATCAGACGGCTGCCCAGGGGGCCGATCCGCTGCCGCACCACATCCCGCGCATTGGTGACCTCGATGACCAGCACGGCGTCTCGGCGGTGGTGGTCACCCTATCGGCAACCGAGGCCCCCACTGGCCTGATTGCTGCCAACCGGAACGTTCGTGCACCCTCAGGCGTAGGGCTGGAGCAGATCCTCCAGGTCCCGCAGCTGGCCCGGGGGCACCAGCCGCGCCAGCGGCAGCCTTGTGCCGCCTCCGCCGATCGGCACCTGCACCGCCTCCAGCGCCTGGCGGGCGCAGACGGAAGCGCCCTGGTCGAGCCGGGCTGCGCATTCGCAGGCCAGGGTGTCGGCCAGGCCCGCATCACCCAGATACAGATGCCAGCTCGCCACCTGCACGTACAGGCGATCGGCGATGGCCCGGGTCAGGTCTTCGAGATCCTGGGCGGTGAGGCTCATGGTTCGGGCTGGGGCCGCTGCAACACCACCACGCTGGCATGCACCAGCAACAGCGCCCCCCAGCCGAGGGTCAGCCAGGCCAGATGGGTCCAGGGGTGGCGGATCCCCTGCACGAACCAGAGGCCGCTGTTCAGGGCCGCGAACAGCATCGCGTGCAGCGTCAGGTTGACGATCCGCGCGAAGTGGCGGTAGGTGGGATCGGTGGGATCGGCGGGGCCGTACCAGCGGATCGGCATCGGGGCGCGGCCCTCCTCGGCTCTGCCGGCGACGCTAACCGGCTCGGCTCGGTTGACGGATGGGCCCCCGATGGGCTCTGATGAGTTGGCAGGCGCTTGTAGCTCAGCGGATTAGAGCATCTGACTACGGATCAGAGGGTCGGGAGTTCGAATCTCTCCAAGCGCGTCCTTCCAGCCACCCCACGGGGTGGCTTTTTTGTTGGGCCTTGCGGCGGGTCTCATCGATCCTTCGCCGCCCGGCCCGGTCGCCACAACCGCTGCCGCGCCTCCGCTGGCGGCGCTCAGAGCGGGCCCCGGGCCAAGGGCCGCTCGTCCGCTCGTCGCCCCGCCCGCTCCCGGCTCCCGGGCACCCCGCTCCGGTGCGCAGGCCGGCACAGGGCCAGGCCAGGGGCCTGCGCAGCCCTGCCGTTTCCGTACGATCAGGCCGGAGCTTGCCGAACGGGCCTCAGCCCGGTGACCCCGGCCATCCGAACGGCGGCCCACCGCCATCCCCATCCCAGCTTTCCCATCGCCGCTCCCATGGCCGCCTCCTCTCCGTCGTCACTGGCCGCGATCGATGCGCCCCTGGCCCAGTCCGACCCCGCCATCGCCGCCCTGATCGGCCAGGAGGAGAACCGTCAGGAGACCCACCTGGAGCTGATCGCCTCCGAGAACTTCGCCTCCCGCGCCGTGATGGAGGCCCAGGGCTCGGTGCTCACCAACAAGTACGCCGAAGGCCTGCCCGCCAGGCGGTACTACGGCGGCTGCGAATTCGTCGACGGTATCGAGGAGCTGGCGATCGAGCGCGCCCGGCAGCTGTTCGGCGCCGCCTGGGCCAACGTGCAGCCCCACAGCGGCGCCCAGGCCAACTTCGCCGTGTTCCTGGCCCTGCTCCAGCCCGGCGACACGATCCTCGGCATGGACCTCAGCCACGGCGGCCACCTCACCCACGGCTCGCCGGTCAATGTCAGCGGCAAGTGGTTCAAGGCCGTCCACTACGGCGTCGATCCCGAAACCCAGCAGCTCAATTTCGCCTCCATTCGCCAGCTGGCCCTGGAGCACCGCCCGAAGCTGATCGTCTGCGGTTACTCCGCCTACCCCCGCAGCATCGACTTCGCCGCCTTCCGCGCCATCGCCGATGAGGTGGGCGCCTACCTGCTGGCCGACATGGCTCACATCGCCGGCCTGGTGGCGGCCGGTCTCCACCCCAGCCCCATCCCCCACTGCCATGTGGTCACCACCACCACCCACAAGACCCTGCGAGGCCCCCGCGGCGGCCTGATCCTCTGCGGTGACGCCGATTTCGGCAAGCAGTTCGACAAGGCCGTCTTCCCCGGCACCCAGGGCGGCCCCCTCGAACACGTGATCGCCGCCAAGGCCGTGGCCTTCGGTGAAGCCCTGCAGCCCTCCTTCCGGGCCTACAGCGAGCAGGTGATCCTCAATGCCCGCGCCCTGGCCGCCCGCCTGATCGAGCGCGGCATCGCCGTGGTCAGCGGCGGCACCGACAACCACCTGGTGCTGCTCGATCTGCGCAGCATCGGCATGACCGGCAAGGTGGCCGACCTGCTCGTCAGCGATGTCAACATCACCGCCAACAAGAACACCGTGCCCTTCGATCCCCAGTCGCCCTTCGTGACCAGCGGCCTGCGGCTCGGCACCGCCGCCTGCACCACCCGGGGGTTTGATCAGGGCGCCTTCGTGGAGGTGGCCGATGTGATCGCCGATCGCCTCCTCAATCCCGAGGACGACGCCATCGAACAGCGTTGCCGCGAGCGGGTGGCCGATCTCTGCCGCCGCTTCCCCCTCTATGGCCGCGAACGTGCCCTTCAGCACGCCTGAAGCCAAAGCCCTTTCTTAACGTGAACGCACCAGGTCAGCCGCTTCCCGCTCCGCTGCCGTGACCCTCGCTTACAGCCCCAACGCGGCGGCGCTCATCACCCTGGTGGTCGCCGGAGCGGTCACGGCCCTGGTGGTGCCCCTGGTTCGTCGGCTCGGCCTGCGCTGGGGCCTCGTCGACCCCCCCGATCCCCGCAAGCAGCACACCGCCCCGATGGTGCGCCTCGGCGGTGTGGGCATCGTGATGGGCTTCAGCCTCGCCCTTTGCGTCACCTGGCTGGCCGGCGGCTTCGCCGATCTCGCCCCCGACAAGGATCGCCTGATCTGGACCTCCCTGGCCGGTGCCCTCTGCTACTTCGTGATCGGCCTGGCTGACGACCTCTTCGCCCTGCCGCCCCTGCCCCGTCTGCTCGGCCAGTTGCTGGTGGCTGCCGTGGTCTGGGAGCAGGGGGTGCGGATCGGCAGCATCGAGCTGCCGTTCGAGGGCTCCGGCTTCCTCACCCTGCCGCCCCTGCTCAGCCTGCTGGCAACAGTGGTCTGGCTGGTGGGCATCACCAACGCCATCAACTGGCTCGATGGTCTCGATGGCCTGGCGGCTGGCGTCAGCGGCATCGCCGCCGTGGCCCTGCTCTCGGTGAGCTTCAGCCTCGCCCAGCCCGCCGCCGGCCTGCTGGCCGCCGCCCTGGCCGGCGCCTGCCTCGGCTTCCTCCGCCACAACTTCAACCCCGCCCGCATCTTCATGGGCGACGGCGGCTCCTACTTCCTCGGTTTCGCCCTGGCTGCGATCAGCATCGTCGGGCCGGCCAAGGGGCTCACCGGCGTCAGCCTGCTGCTGCCCCTGCTGATCCTCTCCCTGCCCCTGGCCGACATGTCGGCGGTGATCATGGGCCGCCTGCGGGAGGGGCGCTCCCCCTTCTATCCCGACCGCCGCCACCTCCACCACCGCCTGCTGCGCTCCGGCCTCAGCCATCGCCGCACCGTGGTGCTGATCTATGCCTTCACCCAGTGGCTCGGTGCCCTGGCCCTGGTGCTGGCCAACACCGAAAACCGCTTCCTCTGGCTCACCCTGGCCACCGCCGTGCTGATCGCCACGGTCGTGCTCAGCCGTCGCTCCCGCCAGGCGGAGATCCGCTGAGCCTGCCGGCGGGGCTCTGGCGCCGCATTGCCCACCATGGCCCTCAGGCCCCGCCCTGGCTCCCGGCCGCCACCGCCGCACTCCAGGCCCCTGCGCGCCGCCTCCACGACCGATCCCCTGCCCCTCCCTCCCATGCAGCCCCCCGCTCCCGATCCGGCCTCCGTCCAGGCCGGCCCGCCCCCCGCCGAGGCCCGGGCGGTGGAGGTGCTCTGCATCGGCACCGAGCTGCTGCTCGGCAACATCCTCAACGGCAACGCCCGCTGGATCGCCGAGCGACTGGCCGGCCTCGGCCTCCCCCATTTCCGCCAGGAGGTGGTGGGTGACAACCGCCAGCGCCTGATCGCCGCCGTCCGCGCCGCCGCCGGTCGCTGCCGCGTGCTGGTCACCACCGGCGGCCTGGGGCCCACCCCCGATGACCTCACCACCGAGGCGATCGCCGCCGCCTTCGGCGCACCCCTGGTGGAACATCCCGAGATCTGGGAGGGGATCCGCGCCCGCATCGAGGCCCGCGGCCGGGTGGCGGCCGCCAGCAACCGCCGCCAGGCCTTCCTGCCCGAGGGCGCCGCCGTGCTGCCCAACCCCACCGGCACCGCCCCCGGCATCATCTGGACCCCCACGCCCACCGATCCCGGTTTCCCGATCCAGCCCGGCTTCACCGTGCTCACCTTCCCCGGGGTGCCCAGCGAGCTCCACGCCATGTGGCAGGCCACCGCCGAACCCTGGTTGCGGGACGCCCGCCTGGCCCAGGGCGTGTTCGCCAGCCGCCTGCTGCGCTTCTGGGGTGTGGCCGAATCGACCCTGGCCGAACAGGTGGCCGACCTGCTGGAGGGGGAGAACCCCACCGTGGCGCCCTATGCCGGCGCCGGTGAGGTGAAGCTCCGCCTCACCGCCCGCGCCGACGACCAGGCCAGCGCCGCCGCCCTGCTCGACCCCCTGGAGGCCGACCTGCGCCGCCGCACCGGCTCCCTCTGTTTCGGTGTGGATGACGACAGCCTCGCCTCGGTGGTGCTGGCCCGCCTGCGCCAGCGGGGTGAAACCCTGGCGGTGGCCGAATCCTGCACCGGTGGTGGTCTGGGGGCCGCGATCACCGCCGTGCCCGGTGCCTCCGATGTGTTTCTCGGGGGCGTGATCGCCTATGCCAACGCCCTCAAGCAAGCCTTGCTCGATGTGCCCGCCAGCCTGCTGGCCGAATCCGGTGCCGTCAGTGATCCGGTGGCTGTGGCGATGGCCGAGGGGGTGCGGCGCCGCACCGGCAGCAGCTGGGCCCTGGCCGTGACCGGCGTCGCCGGGCCCGGTGGCGGCACCCCGGACAAGCCCGTGGGCCTGGTGCACATCGCCCTGGCCGGTCCCGACGGCACGACCAGCTCCCCGGTGCGCTTCGGTGAGAGCCGCGGCCGCGACTGGATCCGCACCCTCACCACCGGCGAAGCGCTCAACCGCCTGCGGCTCGCCCTGGCCGATCCCGCCTCGCCCTGAGGGCCCGCCGATCGGCCACGCTGGCTCCAGCCGTTCCACTCCCATGGCCGTCGCCGCCAGCCCCCCGCCTCGCCTGGTGGTGCTCGATGGCCACACCACCAACCCCGGCGATCTCTCCTGGGAGCCGCTGCAGCGCCTCGGCACCCTCACCGTCCATCCCCGCACCCCGCCGCAGCTGGTGGCGGAGCGGATCGCGGCGGCCGATCTGGTGATCACCAACAAGACCCGCCTCGGCGCCGCCGAGCTGGCCGCAGCCCCGGAGCTGCGCGGCATCTGCATGCTCTCCACCGGCTATGACGCCGTCGATGGGGCCGCCGCCGCCGCCCGCGCCATCCCCCTCTGCAACGTGCCCGACTACGGCACCCCCTCCGTCGCCCAGGCCGTCTTCGCCCTGCTGCTGGAGCTGACCAACCGCACCGGCCACCACAGCGAGCGGGTGCGGCAGGGGGCCTGGAGCGCCAGCCCCGATTTCTGCTTCTGGGAGGGCAACCTCACCGAGCTGGCGGGGCTCCGCTTCGGGGTGGTGGGCCTGGGGCGGATCGGCCTGGCGGTGGCGACGATCGCCCGCGCCTTCGGCATGGAGGTGATCGCCCATCGGCGCCGTGCCTCCGTCGGCGGCGAGGCGGCCACCGCTGCCGCCAGCCCCGTCCCCACGGTGGATCTGGCCACCCTGCTGGCCCGCTGTGATGTGGTCAGCCTCCACTGCCCCCTCACCCCCAAGACCCGCGGCCTGATCAACGCCGAGCGGATCGCCGCGATGAAGCCCGGAGCATTGCTGCTCAACACCGGCCGCGGCCCGCTGATCGAGGAGGCCGATCTCGCCGCCGCCCTCCACAGCGGCCATCTCGGCGGCGCCGGCCTGGATGTGCTCAGCCTGGAGCCCCCCGACCCCACCAACCCCCTGCTCCGTGCCCCCAACTGCGTGATCACCCCCCACATCGCCTGGGCCAGCCGCGCCGCCCGCCAGCGGCTGCTCGCCGCCGTGGCGGCCAACGCCGCTGCGATCCTGGCTGGTGCCCCCAGCCATGTTGTCAACGGCGTGTGAAGTGCTGGCCGGCCGCCCGCCAGGCCAGGCTTGGCTTGGTGGTTGTGACCCGGTTCCGATGCGGATGCCCCCTTTCCTCAGGCCGAGCGTTCCGGGCGTTCCCCTGCTGGTTCTGGCCTGGGTGGCCGGGCCGATCCTGCCGCCGACGGCGATCGCGGCGCCTGCTGCCGGCTCCCCTGCTGGTGTGGCGCCATCTGCCGCTGGCTCTCCTGCGATCACGGCCCCTGCCGCTGGCGCCGACGCCCTGGCTCCGCTGCCCCTGCCCGCCGGCCTGCGCTGGCGGGAGGATCCCCGCCTCGGCGCCCTGTTCCACCAGGCGGGGCTGGGGGGAACCTTCGTGCTCCTCGATCGCCGCCGCGGCGAGCTGGTGGGCAGCAACCGGGAGCGGGCCCTGAGCCGCTTCACCCCGGCTTCCACCTTCAAGATCGCCAACAGCCTGATCGGCCTTTCGGTCGGGGCGGTGGCCAGCGTCGACACGGTGCTTCCTTACCGCAGCGACGCGCCACCGTTCAGCCCGGCCTGGGAGAAGGACATGGGGCTGCGGGAGGCGATCGTGGTGTCGAACGTGCCGATCTACCAGGAGCTGGCCCGCCGCATCGGCCCGGCCAGGATGCAGGCGGCGATCGACCGGCTCGACTACGGCAACCGCCAGATCGGCTCCAGGGTCGACAGCTTCTGGTTGCGCGGGCCCCTGGCCATCAGCGCCGTGGAGCAGACCCTCTTCCTCGATCGTCTGGCCCGCCAGGCCCTGCCCTTCCCGCAGCAAACCCAGCGGGCGGTGCGGGAGATCACCCTGGTGGAGCGCGGCCCCGGCTGGGAGCTCCACGCCAAGACGGGCTGGCAGAACGGGCCGAACCCCGGCGTGGGCTGGTGGGTGGGCTGGGTGGAGCGCCAGGGCGTCGTCCAGGCCTTCGCCCTGAATCTCGACATCCGCCGGCGCGCCGATGGTGACGCCCGCCAGCGTCTGGGTCGCGCCGCCCTGGAGCTGCTGGGGCTGCTGCCTCCCGCCGCCACCACCTCCACCTCCTCCACCTCCACCACCACCACCTCCTCCAACACCTTCACCGTCCCTGCTGCGGCTTCGGCCGCTTCCGCCGGCTCCGCCCATTCCGCCGGCCCTACGCCCGCCGCCCCAGCCGCTTCCGGCCCTGCGGCCGGCCGCTCCCTCGCCACGCCGGTCGCCCCAGCCGCCACTCCCGCGGCGGCTCCTGTTCCCACTCCCGCCGCCACTCCCGCGGTCCCCGCCGCGGTTCCCTGATCCCCGGCCCACCCCCCGCCCACCCTCCTCGCGGAACCCTCCGTGGACCCGTGCTGGGGGAGCGGGCGATGGGCTCCTAGGCTTGTCTCTTCTTTTAACCTTCCGCCACCGCGTGAGCGCCGCCACCCTTTACGACAAGGTCTGGGATCTGCACCGGGTGGCGGATCTGCCGGGGGGCTCCACCCAGCTGTTCATCGGCCTTCACCTCATCCACGAGGTCACCAGCCCCCAGGCCTTCACCGCCCTGCACGACCTCGGCCTGCCGGTGCGCCATCCCGAGCGCACCGTGGCCACGGTCGACCACATCGTGCCCACCACCTCCCAGGCCCGACCCTTCGCCGATCCCCTGGCTGAGGAGATGCTCGCCACCCTGGAGGCCAACTGCGCCGCCCACGGCATCACCCTGCACGGCCTCGGCAGCGGCCGCCAGGGGATCGTGCACGTGATCGCCCCCGAGCTCGGCCTCACCCAACCGGGCATGACCGTGGCCTGCGGCGATTCCCACACCTCCACCCACGGCGCCTTCGGGGCGATCGCCTTCGGCATCGGCACCAGCCAGGTGCGCGATGTGCTGGCCAGCCAGAGCCTGGCGATGAACAAGCTGCGCGTGCGCCGCATCTGGGTCGAGGGCACCCTGCAGCCGGGCGTCTACGCCAAGGATCTGGTGCTGCATGTGATTCGCAGCCTGGGGGTGAAGGGTGGCGTGGGCCATGCCTATGAATTCGCCGGCCCCGCCATCGATGCCCTGTCGATGGAGGAGCGCATGACCCTCTGCAACATGGCGATCGAGGGCGGAGCCCGGGTGGGCTACTGCAATCCCGATGCCACCACCTTCGCCTACCTGCGCGGTCGGCCCCACGCCCCGGCCGGTGAGGCCTGGGAGCGGGCGGTGGCCTGGTGGAGCAGCCTGGCCAGCGGCCCCGATGCCGTCTACGACGACGAGGTGCGCTTCGATGCGGCCGCCATTGCCCCGACCGTCACCTGGGGCATCACCCCCGGCCAGGGCATCGGCGTCGATGAGTGCGTGCCCACCCTTGAGCAGACCCCCGCCGAGGAGCGTCCCCTGGCGGAAGAGGCCTATCGCTACATGGATCTCACCCCTGGCACCCCGATCGCCGGCCTGCCGGTGGATGTGTGCTTCATCGGCAGCTGCACCAACGGCCGCCTCAGCGATCTGCGGGCCGCCGCCGCCGTCGCCCGCGGGCGACGGGTCGCTGCCGGCATCAAGGCGTTCGTCGTGCCGGGCAGCGAGCAGGTGGCGGCCGCGGCCGAAGCCGAGGGGCTCGATGCGGTGTTCCGCGCAGCGGGATTCGAGTGGCGCGAACCCGGCTGCTCGATGTGCCTGGCGATGAACCCGGATCGCCTCGAGGGCCGTCAGATCAGCGCCAGCTCCTCCAACCGCAACTTCAAGGGCCGCCAGGGTTCCGCCAGCGGGCGCACCCTGCTGATGAGCCCGGCGATGGTGGCTGCCGCCGCCGTCCGCGGCCAGGTGGCCGATGTGCGGGAGCTGCTGGCGACGGCCCCCGCAGATCCTGCCGCCGCTCCGCTGGCCGCCGGCCGGCCCTGAGGGCCCGGGCCTGCGCCGCTCTGCCGTTCCCGCCGCGCTCCGCCCTCCCGCTCCGCTGCTTTCCCCCCCTGCCCTGCCCGCGCCTTCCTGCCTGCTGCCACTGATGTCTGCCCCCCCCTCGCCAGCCGCCGCGTCCCACGCCCCCACCCCTGTGCTGGCCCCGGCGCCGTTTCCGAGCGGTCCGGTGCGTCGCCTCCAGGGCCGCGGCGTGGCGGTGGTCGGCAATGACATCGACACCGACCGGATCATCCCGGCCCGCTTCCTCAAATGCGTCAGCTTCGATGGCCTCGCCCAGGGTGCCTTCGCCGATGACCGACTGGAGCAGCCCGGCGCCCATCCCTTCGATCGCCCCGAGCACCAGGGGGCCACGATTCTTGTGGTGAACGGCAACTTCGGCTGTGGTTCCAGCCGTGAACACGCCCCCCAGGCCCTGATGCGCTGGGGCATCCGCGCCCTGATCGGTGAGAGCTTCGCTGAGATCTTCTTCGGCAACTGCCTGGCCCTCGGCATCCCCTGTCTGCAGGCCCCGGCCGCCGATCTGGCGGCCTTGCAGGCGGCGCTGACGGCCTCACCCGCCACCATCCTCGACCTCGACATTGAGGCCCTGCGCCTCACCATCTCGCCGGCCGCCGGCGCAGGAGATCCCCGCTCCCTGGCCCTCTCCCTGGCCGAGGGCCCCCAGCGCATGCTGGTGAGCGGCCAGTGGGATGGCACCGCCCAGCTGCTCGCCCACGGGGCCGCCCTGGACGCCACCGCCGCCCGCCTGCCTTACCTGAGCGGCTTCGGAGCCTGAGGGGGCCGGGGGCAGGGCTGCGCGGGCGGCGGGGCCGGGCTCGCTCAGAACAGGCGCCGCAGGGTTTCCTGCTGCGGCGTGCGGGTCGGGTCCTGATAGGGCACAAAGGGCAGCCCGGGACCGTTGAAATTGAAGTCGTTGAGTTTCAGCCGCACCCCGCCGAGACCGTCGTAGGGGCTGTAGAAGAAGCCGATCTCATAGGCACGCCGCTGCCAGCGGAATTCGAGGTAGGAGTTGGTCACCTTGCCGAAATCCTCTGAATTGGGATCGACGTTGTAACCCACGCCACCGCTGAACACCAGCGGCCCGGCGATCTGCTGGGTCAGGCCGATACCCAGGGTGCCCAGATCCACCGCCCGATCGAAGCTGAATGGGCTGGCCCCCTGGCGCAGGCTGCCGCCGCCGGTGATCGTCAGTTCGGTGTAGTCGAGATAGGGCTTGATGAAATGCCCCAGGGTCAGGGTGGGGCCGCCGCTCAGGCTGAGGGTGTTCTGGTGATTGCCGTCGCCGTAATAGGCGAAGCTCCCCAGCACGTTGGCCTGCAGCCGCAGCCCCGGTTGAATCGGAACGGCGCTATTGGCCAGGCCTGCCGTGGCGGTGGCGGGGGCGGGCTGCCCCTGCCAGAGGGGATAGCTGAAGTTCACCGAACCGATGCCGCTGAATCGCCAGAAGTCGGCCAGGTTGTTGCTGCTGAAGTCGTTGCCCTTGAAATTGCCGACACCGGTGCGCCACAGATAGTTGCTGCTCAACTTGCCCCAGTTGGGCAGGTTGCCCTTCCCCTCCAGGGAAGTCCCGTAGGCCGAGTAGATGTCCTGTTCGCCGAGCGTGCCGTTCCAGGTGCGGTAGCGGTAGGCGCCGAACAGACGCCAGTCGCTTGAGCCGATCAGCGGCAGGCTGAGACTGCGTTTGAAGTCCGCCCAGCTGCGGGTGCCGTTGGCGATGTTGTCGGGGTTGAAGGTCGAGACATCCAGCGTGGCATCGGAGCGGAAGCCAGCGACTTCGCCGCGCAGGGTGGTGAGCAGACCGAACAGATCTGAGGTCTTGGCACTCTGGCGCTGCGGCTCGGCATTCGCCGATTGGCCCGGGAGGGGATAGCTGTCGGTGCTGCCATCAATCGCCCGCTGAATCAGGAGCTGGGGCTGCACGGTCAGCACCCCTTTCTCGCCGATCGGCGCGACGACATTGTAGCCGCCGTAGTAGCCATCCCGGTCTTCCTTGTCGATGCCGAGAACCCAGCGATTATCGATTTTTTCTTCTTTTTTGATCCGCGTGCTCCGCGTCACCGGCACCGCCAGGCTGTCCTCCACGATCAGATGGTTGCGGCCGGCGCGAATCTGGGTGTCGCCGTTCGGCAGCAATGTGGCCACCACATCTTCCGAATCCATCCAGGTCTGGGCCGGCGTGAACGGGTCGTTGCTGAAGGCCATGCGATCGGCCTTCAAGGTGTCGCGACTGAAGCGCAGCCTGCCGCTCTGGATCCGCCAGCGGCTGATCGTGCCCTGCACCAGCTGGCTGTTGCTGGAGGTGGTCAGGCTGTTGAGCTGGCTGGGCTTGATGCCGCCATAGTCGTTGATCTCATCCGGTGTGGTCAGCGTTGAGGGAAAGCCGTGGCGGCGCTCGGCCCGCAGGCTTTGCTGGAACGTCACATCCCGCACCCGCTGGTCGAGCTTCGCGATCGCGGCATTCCGCGCCTGCTCCTGGGCCCGGGCCCTCTTCCAGATGTTGTCGGTCGGGCGTCGGCCGGGGGCGGCGGGGGCGGCGGCCGGGCGGGCGGGGTCACCCGGAGGGGCGCCGAGGGTCACCAGGTTCAGCTGGCTGGCGAGGGTGTGGGCCTCCCGGCTCTCCGGCGCTGGCGCCCCGGGGCAGCCCTGGGCGGGCGGCAGGCTCACCGGCAGCCGCGGTGCCGGGGAGCTGCCGAAGCGATAGCGCAGACCGAGCAGATAACCGTTGCTGCCCTCGCTCACGCCGCTGTAGGTGCCGTAGGCGCCGGAGCGGTGGTGGATGCGGCCGATCGCCGAGAGTTGGGGGCTGACCAGGGCCTCGACCTCAAAGGCGAGGTAATTGAGGAAGGTGGTGTAGTTCTCGCGGAAGGTCTTTTCGTAGTTGCTGGCTTCCGTCAGCAGGCTGACCCCTTCCACGGCATAGAGGCTCAGCCAGGGCCGCAGCCACAGACGTACCCCCAGACCCGCCGTGCCTTCGCCGAAGTTCTGGCCTGGTGTGGTCGCGAAGGGGTCGTCCTGGTTGAAGCCGCCGCCGGGCATCGAACGGGAGCGGTGGTTGAGCAGGTTGCCATCGAATTCGAGGGCGAATGGTCCGCCGTCGATCAGTCGCCGTTGCAGGCCCACGCCGCCCAGATACTCAGGCCTGAATTTGCCTTTGAAGACGAAGGTATCGCCGAAATTCGCCGTGAACATCTGGCCTCCCCACAGCGTTGCCGCCCAGGGGGAGGGATGCCAGTCGGGTTGGGGTGGTAGGTCCGGCGGGCAGCTGATCGGTTCGATCGGCGGCAGCGTTGCTGTGGGGGCGGTGCCGAGGTTCAGGTCGCCGGCGACCCCATCGAGGTCCAGAACCCCGTAGACGTCCTCCATCTCCCCCCAACCCTCCGGCAGGCTGAACCGCAGGCGGCTGGCCTGCAGATACTGCTGGCCCCGCTGGAAGCGCACCCGCCCCGAGGCCGCCAGCACCCGGGTGCTGGGATCAAACTCCAGCCGGTCGGCCAGGATGCGGCCGCCGGCGATCAGGGCCGAGACCTGGCCGGTGGCCACAAAGCGGTTGAGCTGGCGGTCGTAGAGCTGGCGGTCGGCCGAGAGCTGCAGCTCCAGCGGCACACCCACCGCTGCCGTTGCGCTGCCCGCGGTGGCGGGAGCTGCAGATGGGGGCGCAGCACGCCCAGGGCCGCGGCCTGGGGGGGCTGGCGGTGGGCTGGAGGCTCCGGGCTGGGGGCCGGAGGGGACCGGGACCGCGGCATCGCCCATGGGCGGCATCCCCGGGGCTGCCAGGCCCGCTGTTCCCAGGGCAAGCGCCAGGGGCAGGGCTCCGGCGCCTCGGATCAGAAGGCGTCTGGAGGGGCCGCGGAGGCCCAGGGGCGGCTGATCGGCTGCAGGCCATCGCTGGAACGCCACGATCGGCCTGGGCTGGCAAGGTGGGCGTGATCCTGCCATGGCAGCGGAGGGGTTCGTCGCCCCCACCGACCGCTTGCTGCCTTGGGGGGGGGCCGGCCGGCCCCGTCCGGCGCCCGGGTGGATGGCCCAGCCATGGGTCCGCCCGCTGGCGCCGGAAGGATCGCGGGCCAGCCGTTGCGCCGCCGGCTCGGCCGCCGGCCCCTTGCCTGGCCTCAGGCCCTGCAGGCCTCTGATGACAAGCGTGTGACCAGCGTGTGACCAGCGTGTGACCAGCGTCAGACCACCGTCAGACCACCGCGAGCCCACCTTGTGACCACCGTGCCAGTCCCGGCTTGTCTGCGGGTGAACCGGGAGGGACCAAGGTTGGGACCGGGCTGGGGGCCTGTTGCGCGTTCGCAGACAGGCCAGGCCCTGAACAGAGACAGGCCCGATCGGGCGCCGATCGCGGGCTCAGCCTGAGACAAAGGGCATCAGGAGCAACGCCCCAGCTTGATGCAGGATCTACCGCGGCGCCATCGTTCTGCCCTTTGGCACGATGTCGCCATCGCGATGCCGATGGGATTCATGGGAGACCCGCTTCCGTTCCCAGCGAGATCACCCCATGGATCCGGAGCCACGACGGCCACGCGCAACAGGCTCCTGGTTCCGTCGGCGTGCCCTTGTGATCCCGCCCGGGCCGACGGTCTCAGCAGGCCCGTCAGCGGCCCTGGCGGCATGCTCCTGGGCTCCTGGGCATCGCCCTGATGGAGGGACGAGGACCTCCATCGGAAACCCCCCGATCCCCGCAGAGCGGCAACCGGGGGGTGAGCCCTGAGGGGGCGGTGCTGGGGCCAGGTGAGACGGGGCTGGATCCAGCCACCGCCGATGGCACGGCCAGGGCTCAAGGACCGCCAGCCGGAGGCGCAGCGTTGCTGAAGCCAAACACGGCCTTGCTGAGCGGCTTTGCCTTGCTTTGGCTTGCCTTGGCTTGGCTTGGCTTGGCTTGCCTCTGCCGCAGTCAGAAGGGTCAACCGGAGCACCGACGCCAGCCCCTTTGGAGCGGCAGCGGCGGGCAGCGGCCCCTGGCCGGCGGATTCAGTCTTCCAGGTCCTTGCGGCTGGGGGTGCGGCTCGGGTCGCTGGCCAGGAAGCCGAACACGAAGATCCCGATGAAGAAGAACACAACGGAATAAACCGAGATCTTGAGGGCGAGCATGGGCTGTCCGGCGGTTGAGCGGGCGGTTGACAGGAGAGAGGGCAGGGCCGTTGTCGGCGACCGACAGGCCAGGGACACAGGCCTGAATGACAGGCCGTGAACGGCTGCGGACTCGTTCTGCCGCGGCCCCATCATCCTATGGGGCTTGTGAGGCTATCCAAATGCCCGAGGGGCAGTCGCCGTGGCCGGAGGCCCGGATTGAAATGTTTCAGTCACGTTCCGCGGCTCGGCCTCCCCTGGAGCTTCTGGGGCTCTGGCGCTGCCAGGGGCCCGATGGCGCCCCGATCGCGGCTCTGGCCGATCCCTGGGGCCAGCGCCACCGCCCCGACTGGCATGCCCGAGGCCTGCTGATCTGGCCCCGCGGCGGCCTGATCCGCACCCTGCGACTCAGGCTTGGCCTCCCTGAGGACTGGCGGCACCTGGGGCCGGATCAGGCCAGGGCCAGGCTGGTGTTGCGCTGGTGGGCCGACGCCGCGGAGCTCCGGGTCGATGGCCGCACCGTGCACCGCGGCGATCTCTTCGACACCGCCTGCCGTTGGCCGCTGCCGTTGCGCTGGTGGCAGGGGGAGGCGCTGGAGCTGGAGCTGGTGCTGCGCAGTCCGCTCCACGACGATGGCGCCCTGATCCAGAGCCGCGTCGAGCTGGAGCCCCGCGACCCGTCCGACCCCCTCGGTCTGCTGGCGCCGGTGCTGGCGGAGCTGGAGCAGCTGCGCGCCGAGCAGGGTGCCGGCGGCCCCCAGGCTGGACCGGGGCCCGGGCTGGTGCAGGTGCTGGGTCACGCCCATCTCGATCTGGCCTGGCTCTGGCCGGTCGCCGACACCTGGCGGGCGGCGGAGCGCACCTTCCGGTCCGTTCTCGCCCTGCAGGAGCGTTTCGCCGACCTCCATTTCGGCCATTCCACCCCTGCCCTCTTCGCCTGGCTGGAGCGCCACCGCCCCGCCCTGTTCGCCCGCATCGCCGCCGCCGTGGCGGCCGGCCGCTGGGAGCCCCTGTGTGGCCCGTGGGTCGAGACCGATGCCGTGCTGATCGGCACCGCCTCGTTGCTGCGCCAGTTTCAGGAGGGTCAGCGCTACTGCCGCCGCACCTTCCCCTCCTGGGAGCACAACCTGGCCTGGCTGCCGGACAGCTTCGGCTTCAGCGCCGGCCTGCCGGCCGTGGCTGCGGCCACCGGGGTGGACTGGTTCTGCACCCACAAACTCGCCTGGAACGCCACCAACCCCTTCCCCCACAAGCTGTTCCGCTGGCGCAGCCGCTGCGGAGCCGAGCTGCTGGCCCTGATCACCGCCCCGATCGGCAGCGATGGCGATCCCGTGGCGATCGAGCGCCATCGCCTCGGCTGGCGCGCATCCAGCGGTTGCGACGACGTGCTCTGGCTGCCGGGGGTGGGCGATCACGGCGGCGGCCCGACCGCGGAGATGTTGGAGCAGCTCGCCCTCTGGCAGGGCCATCCCGCCGTCGCCCCCCAGCGCCACGGCAGCGTGCGCCGCTTCCTGAACGATCTGGAACCCCTGCGCCGCCAGCTGCCGATCTGGCGCGATGAGCTCTATCTGGAGCTGCACCGCGGCTGTGCCACCAGCCGGCCCGATCAGAAGCGCCACAACCGCAGCCTGGAGCGGTTGCTGCGGGAGGCCGAGCTGGCTCTGGCCCTGGCCGGCAGTGCGGCCGGAGACTCGGCCGGAGGCTCGGCCCTCACTGAGGCCAGGCCCACCGATCCGGTGGTCACTGGATCCGCCGGGATGCCGCTCGGGTCGGCCGAACCCGGCCGCACCGATCACTTCAGCGAGCCACCCGACTGGCGGCCGCTGCTGTTCCAGCAGTTTCACGACATCCTTCCCGGCACGGCGATCCCGGAGGTGTTCGACCAGGCCGAGACCGAATGGCGCCGCGCCCGCCGCCGCGCCCGCCGCCAGCGGGACCGGGCCCTGGCCGCCGCTTCCGCCGCCAGCGCTCGCCAGGCCGATGGTCGCGAGCGCTGGCGGGTGGTGCAGCTGCTGCCCCTGGCGGCCCAGGCCCGCACCCTGCGCCTGCCGCCCGGCCGCTGGACCCTGGTCGACCCCGCTACTGGGGAGCAGCCCCTGCCCCAGCAAGGCGCCAGGGGGGGGGGCACCTGGCTGCAGTTGCCCCCGATCGCCGGCGTCGCCGCCCTCGAACTCCGCCGCCAGCCCGGAGCCGGTCAGGCGCCACCCCCGGGGGCCTGGCCGGCTCCGGCCGCCGCCCCTGAGGACTCCGTGGTTCCGAGCGGCGCAGGGCGGACCGATGCTGCGGCGATCCATGCTCCGGTGCGGCTGGACCCGGCACCGGAGCTGGGGGAGGGCCGCTGGCGGCTGAGCAACGGTCTGCTCACGGCGATCATCGGGCCCGAGGGGATCGAGCAGCTCCTCGATTCCCGCGGCCGGCCCCAGCTGGCCGCGCCCCTGACCTGGTGCCGCTTCTCGGACCGCGGCGAGTTCTGGGATGCCTGGGATATCGCCCCCGATTACCGCCAGCACCCCCTGAAGCTCCGCTGGAGCGGGCCGGCCCGCTGGCTGGAGCGGGGACCCCTCGCCGCCCAGGTCCAGTGGATCGGCCGCTGCGGCCGCAGCGCCCTGCGCCTGGACGGGCGGCTGCTGGCGGGCAGTCCCTGGCTGGAGCTGGTGTTCAGCGTCGACTGGCGGCAGCGCCATGAGCTGCTGCGGTTCGAGGTGCCCCTGGCCCGGTCGGCGGTTCGCTGGGCCGCGGACACCCCCGCCGGGGTCCTGGAGCGACCGGCGGCGCCGCGCACGCCCCGGGAGGCGGCCCGCTGGGAGGTACCCGCCCTGGCCTGGCTGGCTGCGGTGGAGGAGGGGGCCGCCGGCGGGGGGCTGGCGGTGCTCCTCGATGGCCCCCAGGGGGTCGATGCCGGCCCTGAGCGGCTGGGGGTGTCGCTGCTGCGGGGCCCGACCTGGCCCGATCCGGGGGCCGACAACGGCTGGCAGCGCTGCCGCCTGGCGCTGCTGCCCTGTCCGGAGGGCTGGCGCCAGGCGGAGGTGCCGGCCCAGGCCAGGCGCTTCCGGGAGCCCCTCTGGTGCCATCCCCTGGCCCCAGCGAGCCAGGGGGCACCTCTGGGAGCGTTGGCCCCCCTGGCTCCGGACCTCGCATTGATCAGCCTGAGGGAGGCGGGTGATGGCAGCGGCGAGCAGCTGCTGGCGGTGCAGAACGAAGGACCATGCCGCCGCCGGGTCGATCCGGGGGGAGGCTGGGAGCTGGTGGAGCGTCTCGATGGCCTGGGGCGGCCGCTGCAGCGCCCTGGACCAGGCCATGGGACCCTGCCATTGCCGGCGAGCGAACGGGACGGATCTCCCTCGGATCGCAGCCTGGCCGTGGATGACCGGCTGGGGCCCTGGCAACTGGGCTTCTGGCGCCTCAGGCGCCGCTGAGGCCCGGGCTGTTCAGGGTCAGTCGTCGTGGTCGTCGAAGGGGTCGGTCAGCTTGCGGGAGGGCGGACCGAAGGCCGTGTAGATGCCGAAACCGGTGAGGCCCAACAGAACGGTGAGCACCGCGATGGCCACGGAGAGGGCGGGGGAGGTGGTGCTGGGTTCCATGGGGGGGCCGGCCTGGCGTAGGGGTGGGTGACCGATCCGACGAACGCGGCGGGCTTCGTCACATCTTTCGACAGGGCTCCCGGAGCCGCCGCCGACTCCCCTACAGTAGCCAGAGCGATCTGCCGTCTGAGAGGACCGAGCCGCCATGGCCCAACGCACCCGTCTGGGAGACATCCTTCGCCCCCTGAATTCCGAGTACGGCAAGGTCGTTCCCGGTTGGGGCACCACACCGGTCATGGGCATTTTCATGCTCCTGTTTCTCGTCTTCCTGCTGGTGATCCTGCAGCTGTACAACAAGTCGCTGCTGCTCGAGGGCATCAATGTCAACTGGAATGGCGTCGGCTGATCGCCGCGCCAACGCCGGATTCCGTCCATGAATATCTTCGGCATCGGCCTACCGGAGATGGCGGTGATTGCCGCCATCGGTCTGTTGGTCTTCGGTCCTAAGCGTCTGCCCGAGCTCGGCAAGACCCTGGGGCGCACTCTCCGTGGGTTCCAGTCGGCGTCCCAGGAATTCGAAAAGGAGTTCCGTTCGGCCATCACCCCCGAACCGGCCTCCGAGACCGAGATGGTGGCGGCTCAGGTTTTGCCGGCTGCCGATTCCGGGGTTTCGGCGGCGGTGACAACCTCTGATCCCCAGGCCATCGGCGCAACCGCCGAAACCGTCGATGTCATCAGTGCCGATCAGCCCCAGGGCTGAGGGTATGGACAGCTTTGGATCTTCAGCTTCTCGTCGGCCTGGGTAATCCGGGCGACCGCTACGCCGGCACCCGCCACAACGTCGGCTTCATGGCTCTGGAACGGCTGGCCTCCGGCGCATCCGCTTCCTTCCAGAACCAGAACCGTCTCCATGGCCTGATGGCGGAGGTCGGCAGCGGTTCATCCCGGCTGCGGCTGTTGATGCCCCAGACCTTCATGAACGACAGCGGCCGTTCGATCCGCGCTGCCCTCGACTGGTACCGGCTCGATCCGTCTCAGCTGTTGGTGATCGTCGATGACATGGATCTGCCCCTGGGGCGCCTGCGACTGCGGGCCGAGGGCAGCGCCGGTGGTCACAACGGCCTGAGAAGCACCATCCAGCACCTGGGCCGCCAGGACTTTCCCCGCTTGCGGATCGGCATCGGTGCCCCGGCCGCCGATCCCGTGGCCCGCCGGGAGCGCACCGTGGGCCATGTGCTGGGCCGCTTCAGCCCCGCCGAGCGGCCCGTGCTTGAGGCGGTGCTCGACGAGGTGGTGGCCGGCATCGACCTGATCCGCCGCCAGGGGATCGAGAGGGCCGGCAATCGCCTCAACGGTTTTCGGGTCGCCGCTCCGATCGGTTCCCCATGAGTCGGTTGCCCACCACCACCGCCCGGCTGCGGGTGCTCCACCAGAGCTTCAGCCCGTGCCTGCTGGAAGGGGAGGTGAGCGCCGGAGGCTTCCAGTGGACCTTTCGCTGGTTCTTCGATCGGGGTGAGCTGCTGGTTGAGCCCTCCCTGGGCCGCGCCCTGATTCAGGATGCCCTGCTGCGCTTCCTGCTCAAGGCCGACTACCAGCTCGAACCCGGCGGCGACTATGCCTTCACGGTGCGTGCCCGCTTCTGAGGCTCGCACGCTCCGGCCCCGCCAGCTGCCGCGGCAGGGTCTGGCTCAGCCAGCGCTCCACCAGGATCTGGGCGACCACATCGTCCCAGTCGCGCGGGGGCTGGCGCAGGCCTCGGGGCAGCCATCGCCGCCAGCCCCGGGCCGGTTCGATCCGCCAGTAGCGCTCCCGTGCCGCCAGGGTGGTATCCCGCTCCTCCACCAGCGCCACCGGCAGCCACGGCTCCAGCTGCTGCTGCCAGCTGCGGTGGCCCGTGCCGTTGCCCAACACCACCAGGGCCAGGCCCTGCCGCTGCCATTGGCGCAAGGCTTCCAGGGCCTGGGCTGGCGCCAGCACCCGCGCCTCCACGATCCGCCGCCGTTGCGGGTCGGTTTGCACCAGGCCGCATTTGCTGCGCCCGGGATCCAGTCCGGCCACGGCTCCGGGCCCGGCGCCAGGGCCCCAGGGCGGGCCACCGGCAGGGCCGGCCCCGGTTGTGCCGCTACCGGCGGCATTCGGGGGTTGATCGGCGGCGGGAGTGGGCGGCGTCAACGGCGCCCCCTGCGGCCCTCGCCGCCGGTGCTGCTGCGCAGTTCCACCATGATCGGATCGGGGGTATCGGCATTGGCCATCGCCACCGCTTCCAGGTTCACCGCCTGGCCGGGCGGCCGTTCCGCCAGGGTGCGGCTGAGGGCGTTGAAACTGCTGCCATCCACCTGCAGGCCCTCCGCCAGCGTTCCCTGGCGCTGGGCCTGGGCGAAGGCAGCGGCCAGCAACAGATTCAGCCGGCTGCGGATCTCCTCAAGGCTGCGCTCCTCCGCTTCCAGGGCGGTGCGTGCCAGCACCTCCCCCTGCCGCACCACCGGCCGGTTGGGCCGCAGATCCGGGAAGGCCACCACCCGCCCCTCACCCCGCAGCACATTGGCCGCTGAGCGAATCGTCACCACCCAGGTCTTGCCTGGCTGCAGCATCGTCGCCAGCCGCTCGACATCACTGCGGGGTACCAGCAGGATCTGGCGATTCGCCGGCTGGCCGGGCAGCAGCAGCTGGAAGGCCACCTGGTTGGCCTGCTGGAGCAGGCCATCGATCACCTCCCTGGCCTGGGTGCTGCGTTGCATCTTGACCCGCACCGTCGCCAGCGGTTGACCGCTGGCGATCACCACATCGCCACGCCGCAGGGCGATCACGTTGGTTTCGAGCTGCTTGAGCTCCTCAGCGCCGGCGGCGATCCGCTGCCGCACCCGCCCGAGCTCCTGCTCATTGCGGCGGATCTCCTGATCGCGTCTCCTGACCTCCCGACTGAGCCGCCCCCGCTCGGCCTCCAGCTGCAATCGTTGTCGCTGCAGCGGTTGCAGCTCCTGGCGCAGGCTGCTCACCCGGGTCTGGGCCAGGGCCAGCTCCCGCTGCACCGCCTCCCGCTGGCTGATGGCCTCCTGGCGGCTGCGCAGGGCCAGGCTCCGGCCCTTCTCAGCCTCCTGCACGACCAGGCGGCTGCGGGTCAGCTCCCGCCGGCTCTCCACCAGCGCCGCCTGGCTCTGCTTCAGGGAGGCCTGGCTCTGGGCCAGGGAGCTGCGGCTGTCCCGCAGTCGGGCCTGGATCTGATCCAGCTCGAACAGCCCCACCCGCAGCCGCTCGCTGACCAGCAGCATCAGACCCAGGGAGATCGCGCTGATCAGGGCGCCGGTGAGGGCCGTGATCACCACCGCCGTGTCGCGGGGGCGCAGATTGAAGAGGCTGAGGCGTGCCTTGCCGACCCGGCTGCCGAGGCGATCGCCGAGGGTGGCGAGGATGCCGCCGAGCACCAGCAGCGCCAGGATCAGCAGCCAGCCCGACACACCACGCTCCAGCTGCCCCCAGTATCCCCGAGCCCCATGGCCCGGGGACTGGCGATCAGCTGAACCGCTTGGCCAACGCCACCGGATCGAAGACCGTGATCTTCTTGCGGTCGATCTGCACCAGTCCCTCGTTGCGCAGATCGCCGAGCAGACGGGTGATCGTCACCCGGGTGGAGCCGATCGCTTCGGCGATGGCCTGATGGGAGAGGCGCAGGTCGATGGTGATGCCCTCGTTGCTGGGCACGCCGAAATCGCGGCAGAGCACGAGCAGGAAGCTCACCAGGCGCGAGCTCATGTCGCGGTGGGTGAGGGTTTCGATCATCGTCTCGGTCTGCAGGATGCGGGAGGAGAGGCCCTGCAACAGCAGCAGTCCAACGCTGGCATCCTGCTCGATCGCCCGTCGCACCGACGTGGCCGGCGCCGTGATCATCTCGACCCGGGTGAAAGCGATGGCGTGATAGAAGCGATCGGAACGCTGGCCGGTGAGCAGCGAGAGCACGCCGAACAGGCTGTTTTCCCGCAGCAGGGCGACCGTGATCTCCTCGCCCGATTCGTACACCCGCGACAGCCGCACGGCCCCGCGCCGCAGCAGGTAAACACGCTCGGCCGGATCACCGGGGAAGAAGATCGTCTTGCTGCGCTCGATCGTTTCGACACTGCTGCCGGCCAGGCTCCTGATCACCTCGAGCAGGGTCGGGGTGGCGCCGGCTGCGCCGCCGAGGCCCGTGCCGGCAGGGGACACCCCGGGGGAGGCGGGGGGGCTCGCGTAGCGGCTGAACCCGCGCGTGGCTCCAACCATGGGGTGGGAAGGGGATTTGGTTCAGGACGCTACGAATCGCGCCCCTCCTCTCCTGTAGCGGATCACACCATGCCGCATGGACATGGTGGGATCGGTCACGTCCCGAAGCCCCCCGGCCCGCCCTCGGCGCCCTCCGATCCGGCCCCGGCCGCCGCGTCGTGCACCATGGCGAGCGCGGCCAGGGCCTGGCGTTGGGCCTGCTGCAGCTCGGCGATTCCCGCCTCGGCCAGATCGAGCAGGCTGTGCAGCTGCTGCCGGGAGAAGGGAGCTCCTTCGGCCGTGCCCTGGATCTCCAGCAGCTGGGCGTCGCCATCGCCCACCACGTTCAGATCGACCGCGGCCCGGCTGTCTTCGCTGTAGTCCAGATCGAGCAGGGCCCGATCTCCAACCAGCCCCACCGAGACCGCGGCCACCTGTCGCCGCAGCGGCGAAACGCTGAGCACCCCGCGGCTCTGCAGCCGCTGCAGGGCCACCGCCAGGGCCAGCCAGGACCCCGTCACCGCCGCCGTGCGGGTGCCGGCGTCGGCCTGGAGCACATCGCAGTCCACCAGCAGGGAGCGCTCGCCCAGGGCACCCAGGTCGAGGCAGGCCCGCAGGCTGCGGCCGATCAGACGCTGGATCTCCTGGGTCCGTCCGGAGAGTTTGAGCAGTTCCCGCGGCTGCCGCTCCGGCGTGGAGGCCGGCAGCAGCCGGTAGTCGGCGCTGAGCCAGCCCTGGCCCGATCCGCGGCGCCAGCGGGGCACCTCCTCCTCCAGGCAGACGCTGCACAGCACCCGGGTGCGGCCCGCCGCGATCGTCACCGAGGCCAGGGCGAAGCCCATCGGATCCCAGTCGAAGCGCACCGGTCGCAGGGCATCGGCGTCGCGGCCGTCGCGGCGCGACCCTGCGAAGGGGACGGGATTCGCCATGCGCTGTCGGTCGGAACGGGAGGAGCCGTCCCCCAGCGTGCCCCATGGCCGGCGGATCCCTGTCGCCGGCGCCGCTCCCGGCCCAACCACTACCGATGGTGTGTGGTGCTTGCTGGCCCCGCTACATTCAGCAGGCGGGGGTGCGGAGCTGCTCCGGCCATCCCTCGCCCCATCCCCCGCTTCCCGCTCCGCCGCTGCCACGGCCACCCCGTGGTCGTCGTCCTGGGACCCGCGGTCGAGGGGGATGGCGGACCCGGTTCCGCGCCGGCCTCCGGCTTCCCCCACAGCGCTGCACCACCGCCGTCCATGACCCTCAGCCTTGCCGATCTGGCCAAGCCCTCCCCCAGCGCGATGGCCGAGCCCCGGGGCGAAGCGGCTTCGCTGCGCTCGTCCCCGTCGCTTCGGCTGGTGCCGCGGCCTGAGGGTTTGCTGCAGATCCACACCGCCCCCTTCCGCGGCAGCGTGGCGGCGGTATTCAGCCAGGCCCTGCGCAGCGCCGGCCTCGGCAGTCGGGTGCTGATCAGCCAGTTCCTCAAGGGGGGCGTCGAGCAGGGGGTGGAGGGTTCCCTCTGGCTCTGCGGCCGTCTGCAGTGGCTGCGGCCTGCCACCCCCCATTGCCTCGACCGTCCCGCCGCCTGCCATGCCGCCTCCGGCAGCGCTGAGGATCCCCTTGAGGCGGTGCGGGCGGTCTGGTCGTACAGCCGGGAGCAGCTGCTCTCCGGTGCCGTCGATCTGATGGTGCTCGATGAGCTGGGGCTGGCCGTCGAGCTGGGCTACCTCACGGCCAACGATGTCACCGACACCCTGGAGCGGCGGCCGCTGCACTTGGATGTCATCCTGACGGGCCCCTCCATGCCGCCGGCCCTGATCGCCATGGCTGATCAGATCACCCAATTGCGCCGCGCCCCTTAGCGATGCTCAAGAACGACCGCTGGATTCGGCAGCAGGCCGAAGCCGGCATGATCGAGCCGTTCCAGGCCAGCCTGGTGCGCCACCTGGAACCGGACACCGCCAGCCAGCCGGTGCTGAGCTTCGGATGTTCCTCCTATGGCTACGACCTGAGGCTGTCGGCCCGCGAATTTCTGATCTTCCGCCATGTGCCCGGCACGGTGATGAATCCGAAGCGGTTCAATCCGGCCAATCTCGAACCGGCTCCGCTGCATCGCGATGACGACGGCGCTTACTTCATCCTGCCGGCCCATTCCTATGGCCTGGGTGTGGCGCTCGAGAGGTTGAGGGTGCCGGCCAATATCACCGTGATCTGCCTCGGCAAGAGCACCTATGCCCGCCTGGGGATCATTGTCAACACCACCCCGGCCGAAGCCAGCTGGGAGGGCCACCTCACCCTTGAATTCAGCAATTCCTCCGGCGCCGACTGCCGTATCTATGCCGAAGAAGGCATCTGTCAGCTGCTCTTCTTTGAGGGTGATCCCTGCGACACCACCTATCAGGATCGGGCTGGGAAATACCAGCACCAGCCCGAGCGCGTCACCCTCGCCAGGATCTGAGCCGTTTCTGGCCGGAATGGCTCTGAAACCACGGCCATACCCCTTGCCGATCGGCCTGGATCCCTGATTCAGCCGATCCCAGGTTTCAGGGCGCCAGCCGTGCGCGATGCAGCCGGCTCTTCTCGTACCAGGCGGCGAATTCCGGGGCCCAGGCCTGGAGGTGGGGCCAGAGCAGGTCGCAGAGTTCGCGGATCTCCTGCTGGGCGTCGAGCTTGGCGCGCAGGTCGAGGAAATGGAGCAGGGCCCGCAGGCTGAAACTGACGATGAAGTGCTGGCGGTAATCGAAGGGCAGGATGCCGCGGGCGTGTTCCTCCGCAAAGCCGGCCGCCAGCAGGTCGCGATAGCGTTCCGCAGCCGTCTGGCACAGGGCCAGGTCGGCGGCGCGTTGGCAGGCGGTGTAGCGATAGCGCTTGCCCTGGCGGTCGCTGTAGTCGCCCTCGGGCCTCAGGTAGAAGACCTCCTCGAGTTCGATCTCGCCGTTCGCCGCCTTGCAGATGCGGTCTCCGGTGTAGCGCATCGATTGCACATCGAAACTCACACCCACCCGATGGGTGCGAGCCTGTTGCATCACCGAATGGGGAAACCAACCCACATTGAGCACGATCTGGGCATGTTCCAGCGGCCCATAGTGGCCGCGTTCGCCGGCCAGCAGCCGTTTGATGCAGATCTCACCGGCCCGCCGTTCATCGGGCCAGCTGTCCCGGTCCGCGGCCACGAAGCCCTCGCTGTAGTCCTGGTGCATGCCCGCATACACGCACTGCTGCGGGTTGGGTGTGGCGGCGATCAGGGCGACCCGGAAGCGGGGATCCATGGGCGGGGTCGGGGGGGGAGACGGGGGCTATGGGCGGGGCCCTCAGCCATGGCTGCGGGGGGAGATGGGGGCCTCGGCCGGGGCGACAGCAGCCGTCGCCAGATCGCTGCTGGCCCCCACACCGGCGAGCATGGGCAGGGGTTGATCCTCCAGCAGGGCTGTGGTGAGGGTCTGGAGCTCCTCGGGCCGCCGGGCCCCGATGGAACGGCCGACGGCTTCGCCGCTGGCGTTGAAGAACTCCAGCTGGGGGATGCCGTTCACGGCGTAACGCTCCAGCTGCGGTTGCCAGCGGGGGTTGTCCACATTCAGCAACACCACGTCCAGGGCGCCGCGGTGCTGGCGCTCCAGGGCCTCCATCGCCGGCGCCATCGTCCGGCAGGCTTCACACCAGTCGGCGTAGAACTCCACCAGGGTGGGCCGGCCATCGCTCAGGGCCGTGTCCAGCTCGGGCGATTGGCGGGCCAGCCGCTCCAGGGGGGCAGCGGGGTGCAGGCCTCCGCGCAGGCCGACCAACAACAGGGCCAGCACTCCAGCCACCAGGCCCAGCAGGAGGCGCTCCAGACGGCCCTGGGGCTGGCCGCTGCTCGGGGGGAGGGGATCCGGGGTGGCACCCATCGCTGTCGCGTCGGCCAGGAAGCTGCGCTGCACTCTGGCAGCAACGCCGTCGCCGTGGTGGGCGGGCTTCCGGCTGGGTTGGCGACCCGCTTCCAGCCGGGTGGCCAGGACCGCTACGGGCAGCGTTGCTAAGGTCCGGCCAGCGGGCCGCTCCCGGTGAAACGGCGCCTCACCCTCCACTTTCCCCGCGAGGCGGTGCATCAGCCGATCACCTACCGGCTGGCCGTCGATTTTGATGTGGCCGCCAAGATTCTGCGTGCCCAGGTCGCGCCCAACCAGGTGGGCACCATGGTGGTGGAACTCTCCGGCGACATCGATGAACTCGATGCGGCCGAATCCTGGCTTGAGCTCCAGGGCCTCGGCATCAACCGTGCCCTCGGCGAGATCCGCATCGATTCCGACCGCTGTGTCGACTGCGGCATCTGCTCCAGCGTCTGCCCCAGCGGTGCCCTCCGCTTTGATCCGGCTGAGCAGCGCCTTCGCTTCGAGTCCCCCCGCTGCCTGGTCTGCGAGCAGTGCATCCCCAGCTGCCCCCTCGATGCCATCGCCCTGCTGCTCGATCCTGAGCCGGTGCTGCGATGAGAGCCCTGGCTGGCCTGCTGCTGCCTTTGCGGGCGCCGATGCTGCTGATCCTGCTGGCGGTGAGCACCTACCTGGGCCTCCACTGGACCCAGCCGCTCCAACCCGTCGAGGCGACGTCGCCCCTGCGCACCCTGATCTGGTCAGCGGAATGCGCCCAGGCCCTGGTGGTGGTGATGGTGTGCTGCATGCCCGATCTGCTGCTGCGCCGGTTCACCGCCCTGCTGGCCACCAGCCGGGTGATCACGCTGGTGGCCACCCTCCTGCTGGTGACGGTCGGCGGTCTCTACCTGCTGCACCTCGAGGCGCTCTCCAACGTGTTGATCCTCGGCTCGGCGGTGTTGTTGGCCCGGCTCGATCTGGCCAGGATCCGCATCGCCCCCGCTCCTCCCCTGCTGGCGGCGCTGCTGGCGCTGCTGGTGCTGGGTGGCGCCGGGCTGGGCCACTGGCTCAGCCTCCGCGGAGCCCCGTCGATCCTGCCCCTGGTGCCCCGCTCCCCCGAGGCTGTTACGCCGCCGCCCCCATCCCGTCAGGATCGGCGCTCAGCAGTTCCGGCCCGGGCCCGGCCCGGCGGCCAGCCCCCCTGGAGAGCGCCCCTGTTCGGGCGGGTCCGCGAGCCGGCCCGTAGCCCTTGAGCCCCGGGCGGCCTGCCCATGGCTCCCCTCAGCACGGGGGTGGCGCCGCCCTGGGCCGGAGGGTGGCGTAGCTCCAGGCGTTGCCCAGCACCTTCTTCACATAGAGCCTGGTCTCCGGGTAGGGAATCGCCTCCACCCAGAGCTCAGGCGCCTGGCCCAGCTGCGGTGTGATCCAGCCCTCCACAGCGCCGGGGCCGGCGTTGTAGGCCGCCGCTGCCGCCAGGGGATTCCCCTGCCATTGCCCGAGCATCTGGCGCAGGTAGAGGCTGCCCAGCTCGGCATTGCGGGCTGGATCCTCCAGATCGGAGGGAGCCACGGGGCGGCCGGCCAGTTCGGTGGCGGTGGAGGGCAGCAGCTGCATCAGGCCCACCGCGCCGGCGGCGGAATGCACCGTGGGTGTGAAGCGCGATTCCTGCTTGCTCAGGCCCTGCAGAAGGGCCTGAGGCACCTGACGCCGCTCCGCCCAGGTCCGGAACACCTCCTGGAAGCGGGCCGGGTGGAGGCTGCGCTGCAGCACCGGCTGCAGGCTGCACTGGTCGGCCATCAGCCGCAGGTCGGCCTGCTCCAGCTGGGCCAGGCCTGTCCAGTCGTCGCCGACCCCCTGGCGCAGGCGGCCCTCCACCAGCAGCTCGGCGGGCTGCCGCGGCGGACGGCTGCGACGCTGCTCCCGCCAGCTCTCCCAGGCCTCGCTGCGCTGATCGAGCCGCCAGAGCCGATCGAGCTGCGGGTCGCCGCTGGCCAGGGGATCCCAGCCCAGGGGCGCTGCGCTGCCCGTTGGGGCCGCCAGGGCCGGAAGACCATCCGGAGCCTCCCCGAGCCGCACCGCTGCGCGCCAGTCGTAATAGCCACCGCTCTGCTGCCGCCGCAGCTCCCGCCAGGTGGCGTTGGCTTGCTGGCGGTCGCCCGCTTGGGCCTGGGCATAGCCGAGCCAGAACCGCTGCCGGGCCGCCAGGGCAAGGGGCAGATCGGTGGCCGGAATCGCTTCCAGCAGGGTGATGGCCTGCGGCCACTGGCCGGCCAGCAGCGCCCGGCGCGCCAGTTCCCATTGCAGCTCCCAGCTGGCGCTGTCCCGGGGCCAGCGGCGCAGCACCGCCAGGGCCCCCTGGCCGCTGGGATCGGCGAGCGCCCGCTGGGCGGCGGCAGCCGGGCTGTTGCGCCAGGCCGGCGGCAGGGCCGCCAGGGCCGCCGCCGCGCCGGGACCCTCCTGCTGGGCCAGGAGCTTCAATGCCTCGTCGCCGAGGTTGTCGCCGAGGTTGGGCTCCTGCCCCTGGCTTTGCAGCAGCTGGGTCAACAGGGTGAGACCGGTCTGTTTCTGGGCGTCATCACCCTTGAGCAGGACCCGGGCCAGGCTGAGCCTGGCGGCATCGGGAAAGGTGCGCCAGGCCGCGGCGCCATGGAGACAGTCCAGGGCGGCCTGGGCGGCACCCACCTCGGCGAGCCCCGCTGCCACCGCGGCCCGCTCCTCACCAGCGTTGGCCGAAAGTTCGGACGCACAGGCCTGCTTCAACCGTTCCTCGGCTCCGGGCCAGCGGGCTCCCCAGCGGGCCAGGTGGATGGTGCCGGCCAGCCGCTGCCCGGGATCGGGCCCCGCCTCCAGGGCGGCGGCCAGGGCGGCGGGGTGGGCGGGGAAGCGGCTCAGCAGTTGCCGGCGCAGGGGCGGCTGGTTCCGTCCCAGGGCATAGAGGGCGTCGGCGCTGGCGGGGCTGGCGGGAAAACGCCGCAGCACCTGGCGCCACAGGCTCTGGGCCGCCCCCTGATCCGCCGCTGCCTCCGCGTCGAGGGCGGCGTTCTTGAGCACGACCGCCGCCAGGGGATCACTCCCCCATCCCTGGCCTCGCAGCAGCTGGCGACGCAGCTGGGCATCGTCGCCGAACCGGCTGTGCAGCAGCAGGGCCGCCTCCCGGCGCCGCTCTGGATCTGGAGACCAGCGGCGCAGCCGCTCCAGGCTGGCGCTGCCCATGGTCGGGGTGAGGGCGGGCTGCCGGGCCAGCAGGGCCCGGCCCCCGAGCAGGGCTGCTGCGGTGCCGAGACAGGAGGCCGCCAGCAGCAGCGAGAGGCGGGTCAACGGGGCAGCGGCGGCATGGCTGCATTCTGGTGAGGGCCTGCTGCGCGGACCGCCGATGTCCCGTTTCCTTCCGATCGCCAGCCTGCGGGCTGCCCTGCGCTCCTGGGGAGTGGATCGGCCGGGTGTGGGGCAGCGGCGCCGGGCGGCGGCGGTGGCTGTGGTGGCGCTGGCGGTGTTGCTGTTGCGACCCTGGCCACCGTTTCAGGGACTGCCGGGATGGTGTGTGGGGGGCCTGCTGCTCTGGGCCCTGGTCGAGCTGTTGCTCTGGCAGTGGCGCCCCCGCCGCTGGCGTTGAGGGGGCCCGGCTCCAGGGGCGATGGGGGCGACTTGGCCCCTGAGAGCTGGTCCCTGCACGGTGGGGCGCCATGGCAGGGGAAGGCCCCAGCCCGACGGCAGCCGATCCTGTTCCCCTGCAGGTGGCAATGGTCGCCGCCTCCGGGCGGGCCTGAGAACCGGGTATCCGGGCGGCCTGAGACCGGGACAGGGCCTCTGCTGGAGCCTGCCAGGGGCCGCTGCCGAGCCCCCTGCGACCGCCGCGTAGCCTTCCCCCCACCCTGTTCCACCCCGCCCATGGCCGACGCCACGGCCACTGATCCCGCCCCGATCGGCGCACCCCTCCAGGGCGGCCAGGCCCGATTCGGCACCGATGGCATCCGCGGCCGGGTCGGCGGCGCGATCACCCCGGCTTTGGCGCTGCAGGTGGGCTACTGGATCGGACGGGTGCTGCCCCAGGAGGGTCCGGTGCTGATCGGCAGCGATTCGCGCAGCAGCGGGCCGATGCTGGTGGCGGCCCTGACCGCCGGCCTGACCGCCGCGGGTCGGGAGGTCTGGTCGATCGGGCTCTGCCCCACCCCGGCGGTGCCGGCCCTGATCCGCCATTGCGCCGCCGCCGGCGGGCTGATGGTGTCCGCCAGCCATAACCCTCCGCACGACAACGGCATCAAGGTGTTCGGGGCCTCCGGCGCCAAGCTGGGCCGCGCCGACCAGGAGGCGATCGAGGCCGGCCTGGGCGGTGCTGCTGGGCCCGCCACCCTGGCGGCTGATGGGCTGGCGCAGCAACGGCCCGATCTGCTGGAGGTCTACGCCGATGGCCTGGTGGCGAGCGTGGCCGGGGCCCGGCTCGATGGCTGCCGGGTGGTGCTCGATCTGTGCTGGGGTTCGGCCACCGCCTGCGGCGAGCGGGTGTTCCGGGCCCTCGGCGCGGAGTTGCTAGTGCTGCACGGCAAGCCCGATGGCCGCCGCATCAACCAGGACTGCGGCAGCACCCACCTCGAGCCGTTGCGGCGGGCCGTGATCGAGAGCGGCGCCACGATGGGCTTCGGCTTCGATGGCGATGCGGACCGAGTGCTGGCCGTCGATGGCCAGGGGCGGCTGGTCGATGGCGACCAGATCCTGTATCTCTGGGGATCAGCCCTGCGCGATGCCGGCGCCCTGCCCGACAACCGCATCGTCGCCACGGTGATGTCCAACCTCGGATTTGAGCGTGCCTGGACCGATGCCGGCGGCCTGCTGGAGCGCACGCCCGTCGGCGATCAGCATGTGCATGCGGCGATGGAGGCGCTGGGCGCCGGCCTTGGGGGTGAGCAGTCGGGCCATATCCTGTCGGCACGCCATGGCCTGAGCGGCGATGGCCTGCTGACGGCCCTGCAGGTGGCCACCCTGATCCATGGCCGCGGCCAGAGCCTGGCGGATTGGATGGATGGCAGCTTCCGCCCCTATCCCCAGAAGCTGGTCAATGTGATCGTTCCCGACCGCGAGCGCCGCACCCGGTGGCAGCAGTGCGAACCCCTGCGCCAGGCGGTCGAGAATGCCGACGAGGCGATGGCCGGCAGCGGCCGGGTGCTGGTGCGGGCCAGCGGCACCGAGCCGCTGCTGCGGGTGATGGTCGAGGCGGCCGAGGCGGAGATGGTGGAGCACTGGGCCAGCCTGCTGGCGGCCGAGGCGGAGCGGCAGCTCAACCAGGCCTGATCCGGCCCGGATTGCAGGCGGATGGCGAAAGCAGGATGCTCAGAGGGTGTTGGCGGGTTGCCGAATCATGGGTGGAATTGGCAACATTCATTGTCTTGCGTCAGTGGCAGTCCGGCAGATCATCGAGGTTGAACGGGGCCGTGGCAATTGAGGAGCTCAGCCTCACCATCACCCTCAGCGGCTGTTGTTGACGACGTTGTCGGGCTGACCAAGGAGGTGTGGCTGGTTATCAAGAGCTGGTGGCATTTGTCAACAACGCTCCTGATCACCAGCTCACCTCAGCTACCGATGATTGACGGCAACCATTGGCCAGCTCAGCGGCATGATGTGTTGGGCAATTCCTGCTTCGCAGGCAGCGATTCAGGGGTGTTCGCTAAGGAGTTGCATCATGGCCAGTGGCTTTTGGTTTGCGCAACCATTGAGGCCGTAATGGCCAGCGGGAGAGGCCGCGCAGCGGCAGCACCAAGGAGGGAGCCTGGGGGGAGAACACAGCAGGGGCGCACACCGAGGCCGGGGAACTGGAGCTGGCCGATGTCAGCCTCCCGCCTGGCAGCGATCCCGATGCCTTGATCTGCGAGCAGGGGATGGAGGCCCTCCAGCGGCTTGTGGCCAATGCCAGCCATTGGCTGACACGGGGAGCTGGAGCTGCTGTTGGCGCCCCTGCAGGCCGATCCCGACAATCTTTCGGTCGTCCAGCGCTGTGAGCAGCAAGCCAGACAGCTCCTGGCCCTGTTGCCCCCCGGTGCGCTGCGTCAGCGGGCGGAGCAGCGGATCAGGGAGGCCCTGGGGGTGGTGCCCAAGGTGGCTCCAGCACCCAAGGGGCGAGCGGAGGAAGCCGCTGGGCGGCTCAGAGGGGGGAAGGCTTGGGCGCCTTGCGGGGGCAGTGCCGGTGGGGGGAGATCAGGGGGCAGGCAACCAGGCACGCCCGACCGCCCTGCAGCGGGTTTCCCTGCAGGGCGGTCCCCCCAGGAGCAGGGCACCACGCCGACCACGGAGCCCGCCGCCGCCCTCTCACCCGAGCAGACCGCCGCCATTGAGCGGGCGGAATTGCGCGCATTGCGCCTCTTCCTCTGCAGCCCTGTCTGCCGGGATCCCTTGGCCGTCCTTGTCGTCAGAAACCCGCTCTACCGGCAAGCTCAGGCTTGTCTGGTGGAGGCCCATCGGCGGCTGCCGCGCTCCATTCGCACTGCTCAGGAGGATCCGTTGCCCAAGGTCGTGCTTGCTCTCTGTCCCCAGCTGGAGCCGCACCTTGCTTCCCTCCTGGAGGGGTTGTGCACCATGGAGGCGGCGGCAAGAGAAGCGTTATTCCTTGCACCCGAGGGGGAAATGATGGCGATCTTGGATGTGTTGGAGCCGGTAGAATGAAAGAGTGAAAGCCCACCGAGTCACCCAGGTTCTTTGGCCATGGGGCAGTGGGCCGGTGCTGTGCGGATCGTGCGGCCGTTGGTTCGGGGCAGGCCTTGCCAACGGGGGTCGCCGATCACCGGAGCGGGTCTGGACCCTTCTTGCACTCCCGCTGGAATCCCTTCCAACGGCTCTGACGGTGAAGGGTGCTGGGGGAGAGAAACAGCCGGGACGGACGCCCACAGTGGTATTGAGGTTGTCCGGGTGATTGCTGTTCCGCATGGCCGCGCGGGCGTTGACAGGATCGTTGATCCAGGACCCGCCGCGCAGCAGCTGAACGACCCGCCCTCACCGACTAATCAAGCGCATCGAGCCTTGGAGGAGGTGCTTTGAAACAAAAAATTTCAGGCGCCTGCGGCGCCGTAGGGGCAACAGCCAAAAGCCGTAAGCCAACAGCCAAGGGTAAAACAACAGCCCAGTGCCAAGAGATAAAGGGCTTAAGGGTAAAGAATTAGTCCTGGGGGAGAGAAACAGCCGGGACGGACGCCCACAGTGGTAACGAGGCCGTCCGGGCGATCGCCGTACCGCATGGCCGCGCGGGCGACGACAGGATCGAAGATCCAGGACCCGCCGCGCAGCAGCCTGTAGATCTGCTCATTATTTCCCTCCAGTTCTGGATCAGGGCCATCCAGCGCTCTCCCATCCCCCCCAGCGCCCTCCAAAGGATCACGGTGCCATTGGTCCTCACACCATTCCAAGAGCTGCCCGTGCATCTCGGCCAACCCCCAGCGGTTCACCAGGCCAAAGGAGCCCATTGGCACCGGCCGTTGGCGATAAGCACCCTTGCGCCCACCGCCGTAGCTGTAGCCGCCGTCGTAATTCGCCCAGCTGGCATCCAGGGTGTCGCCGAAATGGAAGGGAGTCCCCGACCCAGCCCGGCAGGCCGCCTCCCATTGGCTCTCGCTCGGCAGGGCCAGCTGGGGCGCCTCGCCCTGGCCGCCCAGCTCCGGCCACTGCTCCTTGAGCCAGCGGTTCAGCCTTCGCAGCCATTCGTGACAGTCGAACCAACTCACGCTGTCCACCGCCAGGCCGCCGGGCTGGGCGTGACTTTCCCAGAGCCCATCGGGTTTGTAGGTGCCGGGGGTCGAGCTGATGTCGCGCTCCAGCCTGGGCAACGCCGCCACCGCACGCCACTGCGCCTGGCTGATCGGATGGCGCACCAGGGCATACGCCTTCAGGCTCACCCGGCGCTGGGCCTCCACATTCACCCCCTCGCATTTCTGCCGGAATTGGGTGTAGACATCCCGGCCGGTTTCCCCCTCATGAGAACCGATCGTGTAGTCATCTCCAGGCACCAGCACCAGCTCCAGTTGTTGCGGCTCCAGCCCTTGACATTCCGGCAGGGGTAGCTTCCACACAGGTGGAGTCACCACCTCCGTGCGGATCCGCAAGCCCCTCCCTTCCTTGATCGCGCTGAGAGTGAGCATCGGCACCCTTCGGCCGGGACCGCTACCCAACAGGGGCAACTCCGCCGACGCCGCCAACTGCAATCCCCTGGAGGCTCCCTGCAACACCGGTAGCCGGCGGTCATGCTCCGCCCAGCCTTCTTCTTCATCCACCAGCAGATCCAAGGCATCGGCGCGGAGGTGCTCCTCCAGCAAGCCCTCGATCCGCTCCCTCAGAAGGGAGTGCTTGCCGCCCAGGCGCTTGGCCGCCAGACCCAGGGCCTCCACTGCCGCCCTCCGCAACTCAGCGGGTTGCTCTCCTTTCCGCGCCAGCTTCTCCAGCGCCTCCACACCGGTCTCCGAGCCGATCAGGCCCAATGCCACTGCCGCATCTTCGCGCTCTTCCGCAGGCAGGGCGTCATTGGCCAGCACCTGGCTCAAGCGATCGGTGGCCACCACCGAGGCCGCCCGTCGATCCTCTGGCTCAGCCGCCGCCGCCATCGCCGCCAATTTGCTGATGGCATCGCGCCGTTCGCTGGCCACCGGCACCACCAGCTCCCACATCCATTTGCGGGCCCGCTGCTCCGCCAACCGTTCCCTTTCCTTCTCCGGATTCAGCCCGCCCAGTTGCGCCAGCCGATCGGGCGCCGCCAACGGCACGCCACGGCCGTTGCGTTCCAGAGCCGCATCGCGCAGGGCCAGAAAAAAGCCCCTCGCCCGTGACAAGTCCTCCCCCTTGGCCTGACGCCGCTCCAGGGCCCCCAGAAATCCCTCCCAGGCCACCGTTTGCCCGGCACTGCGGCTAAAACTTTCCAACACTTCCAAACGCGCCAGCGCCGCCAGGTAATCCGCCAACGGATCGAGCGGAAAGCGCAGTTCGCTGGTGTCTTCGCCGGGGTGGATGAGCAGCCGCAGTTCGCAGAGATAGGCGAGCAACGCCTCCGCCTTCAACGCCGTCATCGCCAGCCCGTCCGGTTCGGCCAACATCAGCGTGGCCATGGCCAGGCCCCGGCTGAACTCCCGCGGCTGATAGGCCGGCTCCCCATCCACCCCCTCCTGCTGGTGGCTGGCCAAAGCCAGGCGCTTGAGGGCCCGCTGCACAAGATCGCGGTCGATCGTCAGCCCCGCCCGTTGCCGCTGGACTGGATCGGCTGGCGTATCAATCCGTCGCACGTAGCTCAACATCAGTTGCGGCACCGACCCCGCCAGCAACCCTTTGGCCCGATTGGCGATCACATCGTCGATGAACATCTGGGCCAGCAGCGCCGTGATCGGCTTGTCGCCCACGATGCGGCGCAGCTGGTTCTGGGCGGGCACAAGCTCGTCATCCCGCAGCAGCTCACCCCGCCCGCCCGCCTTGAGGTACTCCACAAAAAACGTCTGCAACCGATCCAATGCGATCGGGCGCGGCTTGATCTGGCTCAGGGCTCGGCCCGTCCAGCTGTCCTCCTCGCTGCGACTGGTGGCCAGCACCAGCCCCGGCGGCAACCCCGCCAACAGCCGCTGGCGGGCCGCTGGAGCGAGTTCCGACACATGGTCGAGGATCGGCACCAGCCGCCGCCCGCGCAGCAAAGCCTCCACCAGCTCCAACCCGGGCGGCTCGCCCAGGTGATCGCCCAGCCAGCCGCGCACCTTCTGGGCCACCGTTTCCCCCTCCCCCAGGCCCGTTTCGATCAGCACCGGCAGACGCACCACCTCGCCGGGCTCACCCTTCAGCCACCAGCGGGCGATCGCAAACGCCAGGCTTGTCTTCCCCGCGCCGCCATCACCACTGATCAGGAGGATCCGAGCCGGACCATCGGCCAACAAGGGCGCCACATCCGCCGGCCGCAACAGCGCGGCTGGGGCCTGGCCGGACCCGTTGGGCAGAAATTCCACCTCCAGGGGCACGTGCACCTCCCGCTGGCTAACCGTGGGCGTTGTGAGGAAGGCCTTCTCCAGATCGCTGTGGTGACATTCCACCCAGGTCTGGAGCTCCTGGGGGGTGTAGACCCGCTGGGTGGTTGTGCCATTCCATGCTCGCTCTCCCTGTTTAGGCGGTGGGTTGGCTGCCAGGGTCGTGATCGCCTCGCGGAACACCCGCCAGCCGCTGCGACCGTCCTCGTGATCGCTGCAATCCACCGGCACGCACTTGTCGCTTACACGGCGACGAAAGGCCTCCAGCGCTGCCTGTGCTTCTGCGTCGCGTTCGATGCCATTGCGTGAATCAGAGACAAAACCAAGGAAAAAGGCATGGAGGGACAGGCCGGCATCCAGGGCAGCCTCAAACTCCAGCTCCGTCACCGATTTTCCCCCGTGCTCGGCCCGCCGTGTGCCATAGCGCTCGCCAAGGATCAACACGTAGTGATCGCTGGCCCGCACATCCCGCTGACAGGTCTCCACCAAGGGATCCGGAGAGCCGCCGTAGCTATCGCCATACGCATGGTTTCGGCGGGTGATCAGCTCCTTGGCTTCCTCCCGCTCTTTCTTTAAGCCCAGAAAGGGGCTGGAAATGTAAAACCTGTGGGCTGAGTCTCCTCCCTTGGCTCTGCCCTTGGCTTCCATCTCCTGATCAGATCCAACACGTTCCCATCATCCACTCACCAGGCGCTAGGGGCAAGCTGAGCCGGCTCAACCCTCCTCATGCGATCTGGGCATCTCCTCTGGAGCACCCCCCTCCCCCGCCAACCAAAGCACCGCCCCCCGCACCACCTACGCATGGCAGGGCAACGGATGGCACCAGCAGAGCAGCTCCAGCTCCCCCACCCGCGTGCGCTCCAACAGCCGCCGCAGCTCTTGCTCCTGAGCTGAGCCCGGCTCCTGCAGCCGTGCCCAGAGCCAGCGCCGGTACTTGGCCGATCACCTCCTCGCGGCTGCCATCCCGCCCCATCACAAATGGATTCCCCAGCGCACTGGGCCACCCCACATCGGCCTGTCCGGGTAACAGGCTGCCAAGGCCCCCTTTGGCTTTGCCGATGGTGATCCTCATCGGAGCAGCTGGTGGCGGCTTGCGAGAGGGATAGGGAGCCCCACCAACCAAAGGGTTCCGCCCGTTCGCCCCAGATCCCGTAGGAAGTCTGGATAGCCTATGGAGCTGCTCTTACCCCGGCAGCCCCCGCTGCCATGGCTGAACCTCCCTCCCCTGAACACGCCGATTACGTGCTTCTGCACGGGACCACCGGCATGGCCCTCTACAGCACCTGCGCCACGGCGGCCGAGATCCATAGGGCCAACGGCAACCTCCAGCGGGCCGGCCATCCAGCCCGCTACGTGGCGGCAAGGCATCTGCGACATCGGCCGCCGCACCACATCCATCCCGGGGGCTGATCGCAGAAGAAAGGGACTCAGGCCTCCAGGGCCTCTATTCCTTGTGAGCTCCTGGCATGGCGCCGCTTGCTGGCCATGGCGAAGGCAGCGGCCGTGTTGCTCGCCGATGCCCATGGGTAGCTCCTGAGATGCACCTCCAGCGAATGCCCCATGCTGTGGGCCATAGCCCCCGCGTCGATGCCACGGCGGTGGCCCCTCAGGCTGTAGGTGTGGCGGAAGCTGTAGGGAACGAGCCGGCGCTGCTCCACAGCCATCTGATCCCTTACCTCCAGCCAGGCCTTTTGCCGGCCCAGGTACGTCCCAAAGGAATCCCTTGCCCCGTTGCCGCTGCGCAGAGGTGGCAGCTGGATCTCCCCCGCCTGCCAGCGCTCCAGCAACGACCACTCCCGCAGTTGCCCCGAACGGTCCTCCAGGGGCAAGGGGAACACCCGCCTGGCGTCTGTGTCCCCACCCCCGCTGCGCTTCTGGTATGCGCACCACCCATGCGGCTCACTGATCCGAGAGCACCGGATACGGCCTTGATGCAGTGGGCTTTGGCTCACAGCCACGCCGTTTTCACCCACGCTCTTGACTTCGAGCCACTCCACGCCGGGCCATCGGTGAGGGCCAGAGCCCCTATGGGAGTCCCCTGACAGGTGGTCGCGGCGGACGACCCCGCGCTCGACAAGCTCGACGGCGCGGGAGCGCGATTGGCCTGCAGACCGGCTCAGCCTGGATCCCCTGACGCAGTCCGCCAAGCGAGAGGCTGATCCTCCAGGGTGTCAATCGCCAGCTGCAGGGCCCCCTGGCAGGCATCTCCCATCGGGGCAACCAGCCGGGCGGTGGGCAGCAGCTCCTCAACGGCCTGGCGGAACCGTTCCCCCAACCCCCGCAGGTGCTCCAGGCCGCCGCCCATGGCGCAGACGGCCGGGGCCGGCAAGGCCAGCTGCCGGGCCACAGCGGCCGCCATCAGGGCCAGGGCCCTGGCGTTGGCGTCCAGGATCGCCGCGGCCTGGGGGTCGCCCTCGGCCGCCAGCTCCGCCACCACCGGCGCCAGCCTGGCGAAGCCCGCCGCCCCGAAGGCCGGTTCCACCACCAGCGCCTTGATCCGCTGCGGCGCCTCGGCCTCCGTCGTCTCCAGGCCCAGGGCCCGCCAGATCGCCCCCTGCAGCGCCGTGGCGGCCACCCGGCCATCGGCCATCCGCAGGCTGAGGGCCAGGCCGTCGCGGCCGATGTCCATCGCGGAGCCGGCGCCATCGAGCAGCCAGCCATAGCCGGCCACCCGCCGCTGCTGGCCCCGTCCGTCGCTGCCTACGCAGATCGTGCCGGTGCCGCAGATCACCACGATGCCCGCACCGCCCGCGAAGGCCCCAGCCAGGGCGGTGCGTTCATCACCGGTCACGGCCAGCCTGGCCGGCGGCAGCCCCAGGGCCTCGGCCGCCAATTCCAGTCCGCGCTGCTGCACCGCCGTGCCGGCCTCGATGCCGCTGGCGCCCACCGCCGCCGCCTGCAGGGGCCCGGCCGCCGCCGGCCCCGCCGCCGCCAGGGCCGCCGCCAGGCTGTGGCGCAGGGCCGCCTGGAAGCGCTCCGGCCCCTCCGCTGCGGCCAGATGGCACACCCCCGGCCCCTCGCCCTCCGCCACGGTGGCGCCGCTGCTCCGCTCCGCCAGGCGGCAGGTGGTGTGGGTCTGGCCGGCGTCGAACCCGGCCAGCAGCGCCGGTGGGGGCTCCTCGTCCGGCGGCTCCAGCCCGGCCCGCCGCTCCTGGGGCCCGCTGTTCTGGGGCAGGCGGCCCTGAGGCCGGGGGGCCTCCAGCCGTGGCGGGGGATCGGCAGGTGCTGCCATGGCGATCCCTCAGCCCCTCAGGCCGGAACCCTCGGCTCCATCGAGCTCCGCGATGGGCCGCGGCGGCTCCAGGCGATGGGCCGCCGCCGCCAGGGTGGCCAGGCTGAACAGGGCCACCAGCTGCACCTCCGGCCGGAAGAAGATCGTGTCGGTCAGACCCTGCACCGCCAGGCCCGCGAACACCGCCACCGCCGCCAGGGCGGGCAGGGCCAGGGAGCCTTCGCCACGCCCCAGCCGCAGGCCCGTGCGCACCGCCGTGATCAGCACCGCCAGTCCCGCCAGCAGGCCCGGCACCCCGGCCTCCACCAGCAGTTCAAGTGGAATCGAATAGGCGCTGAGGGCGTTGAACTTGGGCTGTTGGTATAGCGGATAGATCAGGTTGAAGGCGGTGTTGCCCGGTCCGATCCCGAACAAAGGCCGGTCCTGGATCATCGCCAGCACCGACGTCCAGACGTTGATCCGGAAGTTGTTGGAGCTGTCCTCACGGCCCGCCACCAGGCTCATCACCCGCACCCGCAGAGGCTCCACCTGGGTGACCAGCACCACCAGGGCCAGCGCCCCGCCCAGCAGCAGCAGCAGGGGCAGGGTGCGGCGCCAGAAGGCCGGCCAGTGGCGGCTGGCGCGGCCGGCCAGCAGCAGCGCCAGCACCCCGAGCGATGCCACCATGCCCATCCAGGCGCCGCGGCTGTAGGTCAGCACCAGGGCCACGATGCCCAGCACCAGCGAGCAGAGGGCGAACAGGCGACGGGGACGCTCCCGCCAGCGCAGCAGTGCCACCACCGCCAGCGGCAGGATCGGCAGCAGGTAGCCCCCCAGCAGGTTGGGGTTGTCGAGGCTGCTGTAGATCCGCACCGTGCCCGCCGCCACCGAATTGTTGTCCGACCACCGGGCCAGCTGGCTGGCGTCCGCATAGAGCTGGCGGATGCCGATCACGCTGGTCAGCAGCTCCCCAGCCAGCAGCGCCGCCGTCAGCCGATCCCACCACCGCGGCGACTCGGCCAGCAGCTGACGCATCAGGGCGTAGACGCCCAGATAGCTGGTGAGTTTGAACAACCCCTTGGCTGCCGCCACCGGCACCGGCGAAAACCCGGTCGCCACCACGGACACGGCCAGCACCGCCAGCAGGGCCAGGTTGATCGGCCCGATCCGGCCGGGCGGCGTGCGCAGCGCCCAGAGCACCCAGAGCAGGGCGCAGGCGGCGATCAGCAGGCTGAGGCCGCCGCGGCTCACCTGGGGCAGCCAGGCCAGCAGGGCCATCAGCACGGCGCCGGAGATCAGGGGCAGCTGCCGCCCGATCGCCCCCGCCGGACCGGCGGCGAGCAGACCCTGCCAGCGCAGCAGCCAGGGTGTGGGGGCGGAGGTCAGCACAACGATCAGCCGCGGGCGGTGTCGGCTGGATTATCGGTGGCCCGCAGCGCCGCTTCCAGGGCTTCGGGCGAGGGCACGGCCGTGCCGTTGCGTTGATACAACACCCGCAGCACCGGCAGGCCGTGGGTCAGGGCGTAGCGCTCCCGCTCGGTGGGCACCGGCAGCGGATTGTCCGCCCGCCAGGGGAGGGCATCGCCAGGGGGCCTGCGGAAGCAGCCGCTGGCCTCGCAGAGGGCCACCATCGGTTCGATCACGGCGGCCACATCGCTCTGCAGGAACAGCCAGCCCCCCTCCTCCAGGGCCAGGGCGATCGCCCGCAGCAGGGAGGGCTGCAGCACCCGCCGCTTGTGGTGCTTGGTCTTGAACCAGGGGTCGGGGAACTGGATCGACACCCGCCGCAGCAGCCCCCGGGGCAGCTGCCCCATCCAGCCCTCGAGGCTGACATTGGCATTGCAGAACAGGAAGCGCAGATTGGTCAGGCCCAGCTCCTGCCGTTCGGCCTCCGCCGCCTCCACCAGGGGCCGGCGGATCTCCACGCCGAGGTGGTTGATCTCCGGCTCCAGGGCCGCCAGCTCCAGCAAGAAGCGTCCCCGGGCGCTGCCGATGTCGAGGTGGAGCGGCAGATCGGGCTGGGCGAAGCAGTCGGCCGGGGGTGGCAGCGGCCGGGGCAGCTGGTGAAAGCGGCTGAGTGGATTGACGTGCTGGCGCACCTCAGTCCTCCGGCACCAGGAAGCCCCAGCTGGCGGTGTAGCCGTGCAGGTGGGTGGCGCTCCCCACCGGACCGATCTCGCCATTGCAGAAGAAGCCGGCCATCGGCAGCTGGCTGAACCGTTCACGGCAGAGGCTCACATCGCCATCGGGTTGGCCGTAGAAGCCGCGGCCCCGCCCCAGGCAGGCGAAGAGCAGGGCCGCCAGCGGTTCACCACCCGGCTGCCGCTGCTGCTGCAGCAACAGCTGGCGCGACTCCTCCCGCGCCGTGGCCGCATCTCGCAGCTGGAACTGGACCTTCTGGCCCACCCGCATCCGTTCCCCCACCGCCACGGCACCGTTGCGGGGATCGACGCCGATCAGATTGCGCACCAGAAACGCCGGTGCCGGGGCTTCCGAACCGCTGGATTCGAGGCTGAAATCGCTGCGGGCCACCCCCAGCAGCAGTGAATCCTTCACCTGCTCCCGTTCGGCCGGGCTGAGGCCGCCCAGCACCGACTGGAGCGCCTGCACCGGGCTGCGCCGCTCCTGGCCGCGGCTCACCTGCAGCACCACATTGCGCTGGGCCTGCTCCACCTCAAACACCGGTCCGATCGGCCGGCAGCCCTGGGCCAGCACGGGATCCAGCCGCCAGCGGCCGCCGATCACGCAGCCCACGGCCCCGCCGCAGACCTTGTCGCCCAACAGCAGGGAGCCGTGGGGGGCGCTGTGCTGGCCGGCGATGCCGCCCACCTTCGGGCGTCCGGGGTAGGCGTAATCCAGACCCCCGACCAGATCGTTGATGGCGCGGCAGCCCGGATCCACCAGCAGCAGCATCCCGCGCATCGACTCCAGATCGACCCCAACCGCCTCCCGCCATGGTTCTGCAGGTCCGTCCAGGTCCGGCAGCTCCTGGGCCTCGAAATGGAACGGATGCAGCTGGGCCCCTGGAAGGTGCAGCAGGGTCAGGCTCAGGGCCGGTTCATGTTCCAGTTCGTGGGGGGCGCCATCGGCTCCGGTGCCCACCACGCCGGCACCGACGCACCCAAGCCAGTGCTGGGCCTTCAGGCGCTGTTGCAGCAGCGGCAGCAGGCGGGGCAGATCGCTGGCATAGCTGGCGGAGGCAAACACCAGGGCCAGGTCGGCTGGACCCACTCCCCCCAGCTGGCGAAACAGAGCCTCCACGGCTCCCTGCAGGGAGGGGTCGCGGGCGAGGGCTGTGCGGCACCAGGCGGGTCGCTTGCGGCGTGCCAGCCAGGGAAAGGAGGGGATGGCAACCATGGCGGGACCCTAGACCCTGACGGGGTGCGGATAATGGCGCCTTACCGAACCCGAGGCCGTGCCGGATCCGCTGTTTCGCTCCCTCGTCTGGCTGGACGTGCGGCTGGGCCTGCTGTTCGCCGTTGGTCTCCCCCTGGTGCTGCTGGTCTGGGCGGTGATCCGTCGGGAGGCAGCGGTGAAGCGCCTGCTCGGCCTCTACTGGAAGGTGGCCAGCCTGCAGCTGATCGCCCTGCTGCTGCTCACCGATCGACGCGCCCTGGGTCTGGTGCTGCTGGTGCTCGCGCCGCTGCTGATGCTGGCGGTGCTCTGGCTCTGGCAGGACCTCAACGAGGAGCTGGCCGACATGCCCACCTGGCGGGGCCTGCCCCTGACCGTGCGGATCTGGCGGTGGAGTCTCAGCTTTTATGCCCTCGGCGCCAGCGCCCTGGCGGCCTCCGCCCTCGCCTGCCTGGGTGGCTCCCTGCAGAGGCCCCTGTGCGCCGTCTGGCTGGAGGCCCCCGGAGGATTGCACGGCATCGTCGCCCAGCTGTTCGGCTTTGTGTTCGGCGGCCGTTGGACCCAGGGGCTGGCGGGCTTCGTGGGCTTCATCGGCCTGGCGGCCTACGGCGTGGGGCTGTTGCAGTGGCTGCTGGTGCGCCTGCCCCGCCAGGGTCGGGTGGCCGGGGAGTTCTGAAGGAGCAGCGTCCCCAGCGGCTCGCGCCGCCATGGGCAAGCCCATGGCGGTCCCGATAGGGTCCCCTTTCTCAATGCCCGCCAGCGTTCCGTACCGCCATGGCCGAAGCACCCACCGACCCTGGGGAGTCGATCGCTGCCCTGCTCCGCCAGCTGGAGGCCCTGAGCCTCCACCATCCCGATCGGGTGCTGCGCCTGCGGGGCACCCTGCCGCCCCCGGTGTCGGCCGAGCCTGGCTGTGACCAGAAGGGTGAGCCGTTTGAGCTGCTGCTGTTCCGCGGCTTCTCCAGCCTCACCACCCACCCCACCGCCTTCGATCCCGACCGTGCCGCCCTGCCCGAGGGCAGCGAGCTGATCAGCGCGGAGCTGCTCCAGGGCCCCCTCGACCCGGCGGCGGAGATCGTGCTGGCCGGCCCGGGGCCGGTCCGCGCCTATCGCTCTGCGGCCTCCTGGAGGGGGCCCGCTGGCCGCGAGCAGGGCTGAAGGCCGGGCCAGGGTGGATCCGTTACGAAATCCCAGCCATTTCGGGCCGCAATTCGACAACTCTGGTTATCATGGCAAGGGATGTCTTTGGTAGAGATTGCTCCAGTGTCAGCCCCCTGGTTCGCTCCACTGTTCATCGGGAACCTTGACGCCCGAGTCTGATCGCTACCACTGGGATCTGACTGGCCCGTGGTCTGGTTTTCGCCGCTCCTGCCACCCCTGGGCCGATCCCAGCCAGCCGGCCTGCCCGGCGTCCGGTCTCCAGCGGCTTTGACGATCCCAGCCGGCCTTCCATTGACGCCCCATCACCCTGCCCCGGTCGCTCCCCAGCCATGGACCAGCTTCGATGCCTGGCTGTCCTGCCGCACCGGGGAGGCGATCGCTTGCTGGGGAGCGAGCCGCTGCTGCTGCTGCTGCCGCTGGTCGTTGTGGCCCTGCTGCTGTTGCCGCGCCTGCCCGGTCTGATCCCTGCCCTGGCGCTGCAGCTGGCCCGGGTTCGGGAGCTGGCCAGCCGTCTCTGGCGCCTGCTGCTGGCTCTGCTGGCGGCCCTGGCCCCGGCCCAGCCACCCCCAGGCGCGACCGCTGCGGATCCGTTGGACCCTTCCGCATCCTGGCCGGGCACCGACCGCCGGGCCCGCTTGCGGCGCGCCCTGGCCCGGAATCTCACCCCCTACCTGCTGCTGTCGCTGCTGCGCCTGCTGCTGCCGCGCTTCTGGCTGCCTGCGGCCCTCTGGCGCCGCCTGGTGCATCCGGAAAGCTTCGGCCCTGACTTCCCGATCGGCGGCATGGTCTGGTTGAGCCACAACGCCGATGTGCGTGAGGTGTTGGAGCGGCCCGACTCGTTTCTGGTGGTCTATGGCCCGCGCATGCGTTCCGTGACCCTGCCGCTCGATCCTCCCCCCGCCGATGACGCCGCCGTGCCCGAGGCGGAGCGGGGCAATTTCCTGCTGGGCATGCAGGACACACCCCGCTATCTGCGCGACATCTCCAACATGCGCCTCGCCTTCCGCCGCGAGGATGCCCAGCGCTGCGCTCAGCTCGCGGGTCAGGTCGCCACCGCCGCCTTGGAACGGGCCTGCGCCGAGCGGCGGCTGCAGGATCCGGAGGCGGCGTGGCTGCCGTTCGATCTGCCCGTCGATCTGGTGCTGCCGGTGGTGGAGAGCCTGATCAACGACTACTTCGGCATTCCCGTGCCGCTGCGCTGTCCAACCGCCGGCCTGGATCAGAACGCTGAGGCCGCTGCCGCTGCCGTCGGCCCCGCAGGTTCTGCCGATGCCGTGGTCGACGATCAGCAGAGCTGGCTGGCGGTGCTCTTCAACCACCTCTTCTACGACCTCAAGGGCGACAGCAGCCTCGACGCCTGCCGCCGCGATGCGCCGCTGGTGCGTGGTGCCCTGCGTCAGATCATCCGCCGCCGTCGCCAGGCCTTCGAGGCCGGCGAGGCCCCCGAGGCAGACGACGTGCTCAGCCGCTGCCTGCGCCTGCAGCGCTCCGGCACCCCTGGCATGGACGACGAGACCCTGCGGGTGAACTTCACCGGCTTCCTCGTCGGTGCGATGGCGCCGCTGATCAATGCCTCCTGCCAGGTGCTCGATCTGCTGCTGGAGCGCCCCGAGGCCCTGGCCCTGGCCCAGGATGCCGCCCGGCGACAGGACCAGCGGCGGCTCAGCGGCTGCGTGATGGAAGCCCTGCGCTTCTCGCCCGGCGATCCGGTGATCTACCGCTGGACCGCCGCGGACACCTGGCTGGGTGAAGGATCGGGCCGTTGCACGCTGCCGCGGGGAACGCTGGTGATGGCCTGGAACTCCTCGGCCATGTTTGATCCGGCCCTGGTTGAGTCCCCCTGGCGGTTCCGCCCCGATCGCGAACCGGGCTCCTATCTCCATTGGGGCCTGGGTCAGCACAGCTGTGCCGGCGCCTACATCAACCAAGCCGCCATCCCGGCCATGCTGGCGCCTCTGCTGCGGATCGAGGGGCTGCGCCGCGCCCCAGGCGATGCGGGCGAGCCCCTCAAAAACGGGCCCGATGGCATCACCATTCGCCATCTGCAGCTGCTGATTCCGTCCTCCGCCCGCTGACGCCGATGGTTCGGAACGCTCGTCACCGATCCGATCCTGGAATCCTGACCGGTGGATACCCAGCCGCAGGCGCCGGCCGCAAGCTGGCCCCGGTTCTGCACCATCCGGCAGCGCCTTTCCTGTAGCCGCCATGGCCGACGACTACGGCACAAGCCCAGCCAATCCGCTGCCGATCGAACCTGCGGATCGTCTGCCCCTCAGGGCTGATGTGGTCGATCTGCTGCGCCGGGCCGGGGTGGAGTTCTTCCGCATCCCGATCGCGCCGGAGGGCGATGCGATGCGGGCCTACTTCCTGTCGCCGGCCTACATCCACTGCCATTTCACCCCGGATTGGATCGCCCAGCAGGGCTCGGCCCTGACCCTGCTGCAGACCTTCCTGGCCAAGGTCCATCCGGAGGACCGGGACCACATGGCCGGGGTGGCTCGGCTGCTGTTGTTGAGCGAAGGCGACTCCACCGACATCACCAGCAATCGCTTCCGCGGCGTCTCCGAGACCGGCCAGTGGTGCTGGTACGAAGTGCGGATGAGTGTGCGGCGTGAGGGGGAGCTGCGGATCTGCGAAGGGCTGATGATCAATGTGGAGGAGCAGCAGGAATCACGCCGCAAGCTCGAGCGGCTCGCCTTCGAAGACCGTCTCACCGGACTGGGCAACCTGACGGCGACCCTGCGCAGCCTGGAGCGGCTGCTGCCACCTCCCCAGCCGCCCGGCGCCGCTGGGGAGGCCAGCAGCGCCGCTGCCGATTTCGATGCTCGGCCATCGGCCCAGGAGCAGGGGCCTGGGGCCGATCCCTTCGCGATCATCTGGTTGGATCTGGCCGGCTTCGGGCGGATCAATTCGATGCTGGGCCGGGCCAAGGGGGATGAAATCCTGATCCAGACCGCCGCGATCCTGCGCGACTGGATCCAGCCGGGCGATCTCGTCACCCGGCCCAGTTCCGATGAGTTCGTGATCGTGCTGCCCGGCCGCGACAGCGACGCCGCGATGGCGGCGGCCCGCCACCTGCAGCAATCCCTGCCCGGCCGCATGCAGGGCCTCTGCGATCTGCAGCGGGGTCTGACATTCCAGGCCGGGATCTGCGCCTATCCCGAGCACGGCGATGACGCCGAGACCCTGCTCAGCTACGCCGCCGCCGCCCTCGACCAGGCGTCCCGCCGCGGCGGCGACACCTTGATCCTTTACAGCGGTGCCCTCACCCATGCCGGCCGCGAGATGCTGGCGATCGAGCAGGGGCTGCAGCAGGCCATCGCCGAGGGGCAGCTGCGGCTGATGTTTCAGCCCCAGGTGGGGGGGCAGGGGGAGCTGCTCGGCTGTGAGGCGCTGTTGCGCTGGCATAGCCCCGAGCTGGGGCTGGTGTTGCCGGGGCGGTTCATTCCCCTGGCGGAGCAGACCGGTCAGATCCATGCCATCGGCGCCTGGGTGATCGAGGAGGCCTGCCGTTCCCAGGCCCACTGGCAGCAGCAGGGCCTGCAGCCTCCGCCGCTGGCGATCAACGTCTCCGCCGTGCAGCTCACCGACGACCGGCTCGGCCTGGCGGCGCACCTGCTGCGCTGCCTGACCCGCTACCGCCTCGATCCCGCCTGCCTGCATGTGGAGATCACCGAGTCCGGTGCCCTCGAGGAGGGCGGCATCCGCCAGCTGATCGCCATCCACGAGGCCGGCGTGGCCCTGGAGATCGATGATTTCGGCACCGGCTTCGCCAGCCTCAGCTCCCTGCTGCGCCTGCCGATCCACACCCTCAAGCTCGATCAGAGCTTCGTGCGCGAGATGGACAGCTCCGAGGCCTCGGTGGCGATCCTGCGGGCCAGCCTGGCCCTGGCCGGTTCGATCGGTGCCAAAGCCCTGGTGGAGGGGGTGGAGGAGTCGTGGCAGGCTGAACGGCTGCTCGGCCTGGGCTTCCGCCACTTTCAGGGCTACCTCTTCTGCCAGCCCCTGGAGGCCGGGGCCTACGCCGAGCTGCTGCGCGATCCCGGTCTCTTCCCTCTGGGGGGCGGGGCCAGCCGTGCGGGGGTTGCCCCTGGCTCCGCCGCCGACCCCGCTTCCGACCAGTGACCCCTGACCCCTGACCCCTGACCGCTGACCCCTGACCGCTGACCCAACGCTGAGCCGAACAGCGATCAGCCCAGGCCCCCCTGGCTTCACCCCTCCAGAACCGCCACGCAACGGCCGCAGAGGGTCGGGTAGGCGGAATGCTGGCCGATGTCGGTTTCGTAGTGCCAGCAGCGCTCGCATTTGCTGCCTTCGGCCCGGGCGATGCGGACGCTGAGGCCGGCTTCGCTCGCTTCGGCCAGCACCTCCGCCGGCACCTCCCCCCCGTGCCGCAGCTGCGAGACCAGCAGCCAGTCGGCCAGGTTGTCGACCTCCGGCCGGGGGCTCCGGGCCAGCAGGGCCAGCGCTTCCGCCAGCGGCCGGACCTCCTCGCCCTGGGCCAGCTCCAGCTGCACCTGGGTCTCCAGGGAGGAACCGATCGCTGCGGCGGAGCCCTGGGGGTGTGCCCCGCCAGCCTGCTGGCGCCTGCAGGCCTCCAGCAGTCGGTTGACCCGCGGCCGCAGCGTCAGCAGCAGCTCGCGGACGGCCGCATCGCTGGCGCTGCTGTAGGCCCCTTCGCGGCTCGGCCGCCACTCCGGCGGCACCGTGGGCCAGCCCCGCTCAAACACCGAAGCCTCGGCCACCGGGTAGGGCAGGTTCTGCCAGATGTCCTCGGCCATGTGGCAGAGCACCGGCGCGATCAGGCCTGCCAGACGTTCCACCACCAGGTGGAGCACGGTCTGGCAGCTGCGGCGGCGGAAGGAGTCGGCCGCGCTCACATAGAGGCGGTCCTTTGCGATGTCGAGGTAGATGTTGGAGAGGTCGACCACGCAGAAGTTCTGCAGGGCCTGGAAGAAGCGGTAAAACTCAAATCGCTCGAAGTCGGTGCTCACCCCATCGATCAGGTCGGCGGTGCGGGCGAGCATCCAGCGATCGAGCAGCGGCAGCTCGGCGATCGGCACGGCATCACTGGCCGGATGGAAGTCGTGGAGGTTGCCGAGCAGGTAGCGGGCCGTGTTGCGCACCTTGCGGTAGACATCGGCCAGCTGCTTGACGATCCCGGGGCCGAGCGGCACATCGGCGGAGTAATCCACCGAGCTCACCCACAGCCGCAGCACATCGGCCCCATAGGCCGGCTCCTGTTTCTCATTCTTGCCCCCCTCCACCAGCACCGCTGGATCGACGACGTTGCCCAGGGACTTGCTCATCTTGCGGCCCTTCTCATCGAGGACGAAGCCATGGGTGAGCACCCGCCGATAGGGGGCGGTGCCGTTGACGGCCACCGAGGTGAGCAGGCTGCTCTGGAACCAGCCGCGGTGCTGGTCGGAACCCTCCAGGTAGAGATCGGCCGGGTAGGCCAGGCGAGTGCCGCCGCCCGCCTCACCGGGGGTGCCGGCAGCGGCGGAGCCCAGCGCGGCCTCGGGCGCGGCCAACGCCCCGTCGCCAGCCCCCGGGCCGGCGGGGCTGATCCCCCCTCCCTCGCCCGGATGTCCGCTGCGCTCGGGGTCGCCGAGGCCCCCCAACACCCCCGCCCAGGAGGAGCCGGAGTCGAACCAGACATCCATCGTGTCGGTGCCCTTGCGCCACTGATCGGCCTGGTCGGCATAGGCGGGCGGCAGCAGGCCGGCCTCATCGCGCTCCCACCAGACATCAGAGCCGTGGGCGCCGATCAGGGCTTCGATGTGGGCCAGGGTGTCCGCGTTGAGCAGCACCTCACCGCTGTGGCGGTGATAGAAGACCGGGATCGGCACCCCCCAGTTGCGTTGGCGGGAGATGCACCAATCGCCCCGCTCCCGCACCATCGCCTCGATCCGGTTGCGACCGCTGGCCGGCAGCCATTCCACCTCGGCGATCGCCGCCAGGGCCTGCTCCCGGAAGCCCTCGACCGAGGCGAACCACTGTTCGGTGGCGCGGAAGATCGTGGGTTTCCTGGTGCGCCAGTCGTAGGGATAGCGGTGTTCGTAGCTCCGCTCCGCCAGCAGGGCGCCGGTGTCGCGCAGGGCGGCCAGGATCGCGCCGTTAGCGTCCTTGAGCACGTTCAGACCGGCGAAGGGGCCCGCCTCGGCGGTCAGGGTGCCGCCTTCATCCACCGGGCAGAGCACCGGCAGCCCGTGCTTGCGGCCGGTGTTGAAGTCGTCGACGCCATGGCCGGGGGCGGTGTGCACCAGGCCGGTGCCCGATTCGGTGGTCACGTAGTCGCCACCCACCAGCACCGGACCGGTGCGATCGAGCAGGGGGTGGCGGTAGATCACGCCCGCCAGCGCTTCGCCCTTCACCTGCAGCAGCGGCGTCAGGGGCCTCTCCAGCACGGCGGCCAGGCTGTCGATCAGGGCGGCGGCCACCACCAGGTAGCGGGGCGCCCTGTCGGGGCTGCCACCATCGCGGCAGATCGCGTAGTCGAGGGAGCCATTCACGGCCACCGCCAGGTTGGCCGGCAGGGTCCAGGGGGTGGTGGTCCAGATCGCCACGAACAGCTGCTCGCGGTGGTCGGTGTCGGTCGGTCCTTCGATGCCGTGGGGGCGCAGGGCGCCGGCCAGGGCGGAGGGCAGCTCCAGCACCGGGAAGGCCACGTAGGCGCTGGGGGAGGTATGGCCGTCGGGGTACTCCAGCTCCGCCTCCGCCAGGGCGGTGCGGGAGCTGGGACTCCAGTGGACGGGCTTGAGGCCGCGATAGATGTGCCCGGCCAGGGCCATCCGCCCGAACACCCCGATCTGGGCGGCCTCGTAGCTGGGTTTGAGGGTGAGGTAAGGGCTGTCCCAGTCGGCCCAGATGCCCCAGCGACGGAAGCCCCGTCGCTGACCCTCCACCTGCTCCAGTGCATAGCTATGGGCCCGGCGCCGCAGGGCCAGGGGCGTCAGCCCACGCCGTTCGTCGCTGCTGAGCCCCTGCAGCACCTTCAGTTCGATCGGCAGGCCATGGCAGTCCCAGCCGGGCACGAACCGGGCCCGCCGCCCCTGAAGCAGGGCGTGCTTGTTGATGATGTCCTTGAGGATCTTGTTGAGGGCGTGGCCCACGTGCAGGGCCCCGTTGGCATAGGGGGGGCCGTCATGCAGGGTGAAGACCTCTCCGGGGTTGGCGCCGCTGAGGCGCTCGTAGACGCCGGTGCTGGCCCAGAAGGCCTGGATCTCAGGTTCCCGCACCCGGGCGTTGGCCCGCATCTGGAAGGGGGTCTCCAGCAGGTTCAGGGTGTCCTTGTAGGAGGCCGGGCCGGCGGCGGTCACAGCGGCGGTGGCGGGAAGGGGGATTATCCCGTCCGGCCGGCCGCGGGCGAAGCGGCCTGCCTTCAGGGCAGGGTCGGCGGCGGCTCGAGGCCGTTCTCCGGCATGGCCGCTGGGGGTTCCTCGCCGTCGGCCGGCGCTGGCGCCTCGTCGGCGCGGTCGTGGGGGGGCCGGTGATCGGCCACGTCCGCGACCTGCTCGGAAAAGCGCTCGATGCTCCCCGCGGCGCCCTCGGGGGCGCCATCGCCGTCGTCGTCGTCGTCGCCGTTGCTGTCCGCGGCGGCTACGGCGGTCACCGCGGCGCTGTCAGCGCCGGCGGCGGTGGCCGGTTCGCTGGCGGCGCCAACCCCGGCGGCGGCGCTGCCGCCGATCGCCCCGGTGCCTGGCACCGTCGCAGGGTCTGGGGCCTGGGCTGGCCCTGCCGTGGCGGTAGAAGGGGCCTGGGGCGTGGAGCTGGCTGGCTCGGCGCTGGGGGCCGGCTCAGGCCGCACCCAGCGCTTGCTCCGGCCCCGGCTGCCGCCGGCCGTGGCCCTGGGGGCGGCGGCAGCGCCGCCGGCAGGGGCTGTGCCGCTGCGGGCCCGACCGAGGCGATCGCCGAGGTTGGCGGCCAGCGATCCCAGCTGCTGTCCGGCCTGCGCCAGGGTGGCGCCGAGCTGGCTAAAGCTGGTGGACCAGCGCTCCGTCGAGCCGAGCCGTTGGCGTTCCTCATCGCTGAGCTGGCGCCAGCGGCCCAGCCCCACCTCCACCCCCAGGCGGCCGATCAGCAGGGCGGCGCAGACCACCCCGAGCATCGGGGCGCCGCTGAGCCGGTCGGCGCTGGTCACCAGCACCAGGCCCAGGAGCAGCACCAGGGCCCCCCAGGCGGAATCCCGCGGACGGCTGAGCTCGGTGGCCAGCAGCGGCAGGAGCAGCACCGCCAGTCCCAGCGGCAGGGCAAGCAGTCCTCCCAGGGTTGCGACCATGCCGGATCGGCGCCGGATCGGCGCGGATGAATGGCCTTCATTCTGCGCTTTCTGCCTAAAATCGAGGCACGCCCACCTGGCGGAATTGGTAGACGCGCTGGGTTTAGGTTCCAGTGGCTCAGGTCGTGGGGGTTCAAGTCCCCCGGTGGGCATGGTTTGCAAGTGTTTGCTTGGCCTGGTTATCCAGCCCGCCGCTGGGCCTGGGTCGCAGGCCCGCCGGTGGACACGGCCAGGGCGTGAGGCGATGCCGCTTCGGCCAGGTCCCCCGCGGGCCCCGTGCCTGTCTGCGGTCCCCACGGCCAGCCATCCCCCCGGGCCCGCCAGGGGGACGCCACCAGCCCGGGGCCATGGCCGGGGCCGAACCCTCCCCGTCGCGGGCCTGCCCACCACTCCTTAGGGTGGTGTCCCTTCGGCGACACGGCCCCGTTTCAGGAGATGTCCCAGGCCCTGACACGCATGCGGGTCCCGCCCACCGCCGCCATCGGCGCTGCCTCCAGGGAGCGCCAGATCGCTCCCCTGCGCTCGGTTCCCAAGGAGTTTCTCGATCCCCCACCCCCCTGGAACCCGACGGTGGTTCTTTTCCTGGGGGGCTATGGCCTGGCCGGCCTGACGATCTGGGGCTGGTTTGGCGCCGGCTGGCCCCTGCCCCTGCTGCTGCTGCTCGGCTTCCTGGCCCTGCACCTGGAGGGCACGGTCATCCACGATGCCTGCCACAACGCCGCCCATCCCAACCGGCTGATCAATGCCGCCATGGGTCATGGGGCAGCCCTGTTGCTGGGGTTCAGTTTCCCGGTCTTCACGCGGGTGCATCTGCAGCACCATGCCCATGTCAACGACCCCAAGCACGATCCAGACCACATCGTCAGCACCTTCGGGCCGCTGTGGTTGATCGCGCCGCGCTTCTTCTACCACGAAGTTTTTTTCTTTCGCCGTCGCCTCTGGCGGGGTCATGAGTTGATCGAATGGGCCCTGGCCAGGGCTGTGTTCATTGGCATTGTTGTCATTGCTGCCCGCCATGATTTCCTGCCCTTTATTTTCAACTGTTGGTTCGCCCCGGCCCTGATGGTTGGCGTGACCCTGGGATTGTTCTTTGATTACTTACCCCATCGCCCCTTCCATTCCCGCAACCGTTGGCATAACGCTCGCGTTTATCCTGGCCGGCTGATGAATTGGCTGATCATGGGGCAGAATTATCATTTGATTCATCATCTCTGGCCGTCGATTCCCTGGTTTGAATACCGGCCCGCTTACCACGCCACCCGCCACATCCTCACCGCAAAAGGCTCACCCCAGCGGCTTGGTCTTTTCGAGAGTCGCCGCGATGGTCTGAACTTTCTCTACGACATCTTTCTTGGTGTCCGCAGCCACAAGCTGCAGCGCAGTCGCCTTCGTCCGATCGCAGCCCTGATGCCCACCCGCCACGCTCGCCGTCGCGTGCTCGAACTTCTGCACCGCACGGCCGTCTCGCCCCGCCGAGCCGGCACCTGAGCCCCGGTCCCGGTGCCAGCGGACACAGGAGTTGGATGCATGGGTCAGGGTCGGTTGCTCTGCCCTCCGGGATCCCTGGATCAGCCTCACTCCGGCTCCAGGAGCTGGCCTGGCGCGGTTGTCGTGCGCTCTGGGATCCCTGGACGGCCTCCGGCCCCGATCAATCTCCGAGGATGCGGGGCACCCGGAAGAAATCGCCCTCCCGCTCCGGGGCCAGGTCCAGCAGCTCCTCTCGCACCGGTGTCGGCTCCACCAGATCCTGCCGGGTCACATTCACCACCTCCACGGCCCGGGTCGTGGGGGGAACGCCCTCCGTGTCCACCCGCTCCAGTTGGGCCACGTGGTCGAGGATGCGCTCGAGTTGGCCGGTGTAGGTGGCGATGGTGGCTTCGGCGAGCTCAAGCCTGGCCAACTGGGCCACCTTGCGCACGTCGTCGGCGCTGATCCTGCTCATCGCTTCTGCCAGGGGCTGTCGGCCCCGACCCTAGACGCCGGCCAACGCCTTCAGCTCCGCAGGAACTCCTGAAGATCAGCGCTGAGGGCTTCGGCGGCGCAGGCCAGGAAGCGGCTGCCGTGCTCCGGCTGCGCCAGGTAGGGATCAGACCCCATGCGGCCATCGGGATGGCGACGACGGAAATCGTCCGGCCCATGGATCGGGCCGGCCGGTGCCGGCTCCGGCAGCGGCCGCTGGCCGGCGATCAGGCTCGGTTCCAGATGGAGGGTCAGGGCGATCTCGCTGGGGGTGGCGTGGTGGCCCTCCCGCTCGCCGTAGAGCTCCCGCGCCAGCTGCATCACCGGTGCGGCGGTGAACCAGTTGGCCAGCCGGCAGCGCAGCCGCTCCGCGCCAGGCAGCTGGCGGGCCGCGGCGGTGGCATAGGCCTGGGAGAAGGCCGCCCGACAGGTGGCGATGTTGCCGCCATGGCCGTTGATCACGTAGATCCGCTCAAAGCCGTGGCGGGCCAGGGAGAGCACCACGTCGTGGAGCAGGGCCATCAAGGTGGCGGGCTGCAGGCTCACGGTGCCGGCGAAGCCCAGATGGTGTTCCGCCATCCCGAAATTCTGGGCGGGGGTGACCAGAACGCCGCAGCGCTGGCCCACCTCCAGGGCCACCGCTTCGGCGGTGAGAGCATCGGTGCCGATCGCTCCGGTGGGGCCGTGCTGCTCGGTGGAGCCCAGGGGCACGATCACGCCGCGGCAGGCCTCCAGGTAGCGCTCCACCTCGGGCCAGCTGCGCAGTTGCAGGCGGATCGCCTCCAGGGGCAGGGGGCTGGAAGGAAAGGGCGGGAGGGTGGAGTCGCTCATCACGGACAGGGGTGGGGCGGGATCTGCCTAGGATTGTCGAGTCGGGTCCGATCTGATGCTGAGCCGCAAGCTTGACCGGTGCGCAGCCGAGCAGCGCCCTGTGTGGATCTATCTACGGGACCAGCGCCGGTGGATCGAGGAGGCCCTGGTGGTGGAGCAGAGCCACGGCGCCGTCACCCTGCGGTACCACGAGACCGATGGGGAGGAGCATCACAGCTGGGAGGAAACGGTGCTGCTCGAATCGATCGGTGCGGTCAGCCTCCGTCTGGCCAGCGTCAGTGCCAGTCCTGAGGCCGAGGAGCTGGCGACCACCAGCGATTGCCCCGAGGCCGAACGGCTCGGCCAGCCCTGATCCTTCAGGGCTGGGTCAGCTGCCCTGAGCCTGCCCCCCACGGCGGCCTTGAGCCCTGATTCCCTGGGCAGGAGCGCGCAAGTCGTGGGGACGGCTCAATGGGCCGTGCCGTTGCCGTCATAGTCGTCGCTGTCGTAGTAGCCACCGCGGGTGCCGAAAAAGAGCGTCGCCAGGCAGAACAGGCCGCTGGTGGCGACCAGCACGCCGGCGAGGGTCAATCCGGATGGTTCCATGGGGCGGCTTTCAGGGCGTGCTGGGTGGTGGGGGCAGGGCTTCGTGCCGAAATGGACCCACGGGGACAGTCTGGTCGCCAATCCAGAGCGCAGCGGCCCGGGCGTGCGGATTTCGCAACCTGTCGTGCGCGCTGAGCATGTCCCGCCGATGGCCCCAAGACGGCTGGGGCCGTGGCGATCGCGAGCCTCGGTCGCCCCGCGGCTCGTAACAGGTCGCAATAAAAGGGGAAGGCAATAAAGAGTCGGCGGTAAAAATGGCCTCCCAATGTGTGTTAGGACGGCCTAGTTCTTCTGGTGCAGCACTAAACATGTCGCCTGTATGGCGGCTACATGTGGTGATGATGCCGGTTCTGAATCGTGGCGTTCATGTCCGATTCCTGGAGCGGCATCGTGGCCCTGGCTCGCGCCTGTCTGCGCCCTAAGTGCAGGTTTTCGCCTTAAATCCGCACCCCTTTCTTCCCCCTATTCGCCTTCCAATTGCCTCAACGTTGATGGTCAACAATGCCGCTAACCCCAGCCACCGCCGCCTGCGGCGCTCCTGGCAGCCGCAGCTGCTCGAGCCCCTGGCCGAGGCCGGGCTGCTTCTTGACGCCCAGCCCTCGGACCCCGCCGACTCCGCCCAGCTTCTGGCGGCGGCGAGTGTCAGTGATTCCCTCCGGGCTGCGCCAACCCTGCCCCGGCCCGTTGCCGGCGGGCTGGCCGGTGCCGGCAACGGGCCGGGGCAGCCTCCTGGGGCGGCCGGCTCAGGGTTTGCTCTTGTCGTCGCGGTCGGTGTTGAGGCGCCCCCACCCACGCGGCTGCGCATTCAGGGCACCGGACGCAGCGAAGTGCTCGTCGGTCAGGCCGGTAACGACAGCCTCAACGGCGGATTCGGCTTTGATGTGCTGAACGGCGGCGCCGGCCGCGACACCCTGGTGGGTGGCGGTGGCCGCGATCAGCTCAGCGGTGGAGCCGGACCGGATCGGTTCCTGTTTGACAGCCCCCTCAGCGCCGCCACCAACATCGACACGATCCTCGATTTCAGCCCTGGCGAGGACCTGATCGTTCTTGATCGCGCCATCTTCACCACTCTCAATCCCGGCCGTCGGCTCGCTGGCACCGCCCTGCGGGCCGGGGCCGGGGTGGTGCGTGCCACCACCGCCGACGAACGCCTCCTCTACGACACCAGCACCGGCACCCTCGCCTACGACGCCGACGGCAGCGGCTTGATCGATTCCCCGGTGCCCTTCGCCATCCTGGCCAACCGCCCTGCCCTGAGCAGCGGCGATGTTGTGCTCCAGGGCCCGCCGCCGACGGCGCCCCGCACCGATCCCCGCCCCACCCTTCAGGTGGGTGCCAAAAATGTGGTCACGGTCATTCCCGCCCTCGGGGGCCCAACCCCCAGCGTCGCCTGGGGCTGGGTGAGCGCCGCCACCGAGGCGGTGAGCAGCGGCAGCGTCAAGCTCGATGACCGGATCGGCCCCACGATCGGCGCCCGGTTCTACGCCATGCTCGGCACGGCGATCTACGAGGCCTGGCAGCTGTTCGATCGCCAGGCCAGCAGCAGCCTCTCCCCCCAGAACGGACCCGAACGCTGGGACCTGGACCTGGAGCGGCAGATCCACAGCTTCCTGCGCTCCCGGGCCGACGGGCCCCATGCCGCCGTTCCCAGCGATGGCGACGATGTCGCGGCCAGCAGCCCCCTGGCCAGCCGGCTGATCGACACCGTGATCGCCCGCGTCACCCATGCGGTGCTGAGCAGCCCCCTCTCCGGGCTGCAGGCGGGTTCGGCGGGAATGGCCCGCATCGACCAGCAGCTCCAGGCCACCCTCAGCGCCCTCACCCCTGCTCAGCTGGCCCAGTTCCAGGGCCTTGATGCGCAGATCAGCGCGGCCGTGGCCCAGCGGGTGCTGGATGGCTTCCGCAACGACGGCTCCAGTCTGACCCTGCCCAGCCTGACGAATCCGATCACCCTCAATGCCCCGGCCTATGGGCCGCTCAACAACTCTCCAACAGCGGTGCAGCGGATCGAATGCTGGACGCCGGAGTATGGGGTGAATGCCAATACCTCGACACCGCTGCAGTCCTATCTCACGCCTTTTTGGGGCGATGTGCAGTATTACCTGCTCCCCGCCGCCGACCTGGAGGAGTTCACCGCCAACGCCCAGGCGCCGGAACCATTCCTGCTCGATCCCAACGACACCTACAACCTCCAGCTCGGCCTGCTCTACGACAACGGCCAGGGTGCGGGCGTGCCGATCACACCGGCGTTGATCGGCACGATGATCAACCCTGCCTTCATCGCGCAGGCCAACGATGTGGTGGCCTACAGCCGCCAGCTCGCCGGTCCGGACGGCAACCTCTACAAAGGCATCGCCCAGTTCTGGGAAAACGGCGCCAGCACGCCCTACCCGCCGGGAACCTGGATGGCCTTCGCTCAGTACGCCTCCCTGCTTCACGACAACAGCCTTGCCGATGACGCCAAGCTCTTCCTGGGCCTCGGCGCGTCGGTCTACAGCGCATCGATCGCCGCCTGGGATCTGAAACGGCAGTACGACTACGCCAGGCCGATCCGGGTGGTGCGGGAGCTGAGCCGCCTCGGCTTGATGGAGGACAGCGACAACAACCCCAGCAATGGCTCCCAGTTCGAGGCCTACGTGCGCGGCCAGGGTCTGCGGTTGATCAATGGGGTCGACTGGGAGACCTACCAGAGCGTCGGTCCTTATTCGCCGCCGTTTCCAGAATTTGTCTCCGGCCACAGCACCTTCTCCGCCGCCGCCGCCGATTTTCTGACCAACTTCTACGGCTCCCCGGAATTCGGCGGCCAGGTGCAGTTCCAGCTCGGCTTCTCCTACGACCAGCCCGGCCAGACCGTCTCGCTTGCCTGGGATACCTGGATGGGGGCGGCCCAGGAGGCTGGATTCTCCCGGCTGTGGGGAGGCATCCACTTCCTCGATGGCAATCTTGAGGGCCAGGCCCTCGGCAGCGCCATCGGCTCCCGTGTCCATGACCAGCTGCAACACCTCTGGAGCTGACGATTCCCAGGGGCCGTTGGGGCCGGTTCCCGCCCCAGCGGCCCCTGGCGAGCGCCGGAGCTCGGGGGAGCAGCCGGATCCGCACCCACCGGAGCCCGGGGCGGCGGCCTGGGGGTCCCCCCCATCGCTCCCCTGCCTGCCGACCAGCTTCTACCGCCGCCCCGCCCAGCTGGTTGCCCCCGAGCTGATCGGCTGCCGGTTGATCCACCACCAGGCCGATGGTTCCCTGCTCGCTGGCGTGATTGTGGAAACCGAGGCCTACTGCCAGAGCGAGCCCGCCTGCCACGGCCATCGCCGCCGCTCGCCCCGGAACGAAACCCTCTTCGGCGAACCCGGCTGCTTCTACGTCTATGTCAGCTACGGCATCCACCACTGCGTCAATGTCGTCACCGATCGCCCGGATTGGGCCAGCGGCGTGTTGTTGCGCGCCGCCGTGCTCCTGGCGGAGCCCGAGCGGGTGGCGGCGGGGCCGGGATTGCTGGCCCGCCGCTTTGGCATCGACCGTCGCCACGACGGCCGGCCGGCCACCGAGGCCTCGGGTCTGTGGCTGGCGGCCCGTCCAGCCTGGTTGGCCAGGCGGCTGGCTGCGCAAGGGGAGGCCGCTCTGGTGCGCACCGTTCGGATCGGCATTCGCGAGGCCGTCGCTCTGCCCTGGCGTTGGTATCTGCGACCCTGCCGCAGCATCAGCCGCCGAGCCCCAGGCGACCACCCGCCTCCGCCGGCCCTGGCCTGGTGGCCCCCGTCGGCCTTGCCTCCTAGGTTGTAAGCGGACGCACGCGCGGATGCCTTGAGCGGCTGGACCCACCGCCATGTGATCGACCTGGCTGCCTTTTCCAGCGCCGATTTCGCCACGGTTCTGGAACTGGCCCAGCGCTTCCGGGTGATGCCTGCGGCCGGAACCCGCCGGCTGCCGGCCCTGCAGGGGCGGCTGATGACCTCCCTCTTCTTCGAGCCGAGCACCCGCACCCGCAGCAGCTTTGAGCTCGCTGCCCGTCGTCTGTCGGCTGATGTGCAGAGCTTCTCACCCTCCTCCAGCTCCTTGAGCAAGGGCGAGAGCCTGCTCGACACCGCCCGCACCTATGTGGCCATGGGCTCCGATCTGCTGGTGGTGCGCCATCGCTGCGCCGGTGTGCCCTTGAGCCTGGCCCGCGACCTTGAGCGCAGCGGAGAATCGGTGGCCGTGCTCAACGCCGGCGATGGCCTCCACAGCCATCCAAGCCAGGGGCTGCTGGATCTGTTCACCCTCGCCCGCCACTTCGCCCCGGATGCCCCGACGCCCGAGGCCCTGCGGGGCCGCCGCATCGTGATCGTCGGCGATGTGCTCCATTCCCGCGTGGCCCGCTCCAACCTCTGGGCCCTCACCGCCTGTGGCGCCACGGTGGTTCTCTGCGGGCCGGCCACCTTGCTGCCGGATGACTTCCGCGCCTTCACGGCGGCGCCCCCCCCAGGCCAGCGACAGGATCCCGTGCATCAGCGGGGTTCGGTCGAGCTGGTGCGCAGCCTGGAGGAAGCCCTGCCCGGGGCCGATGCGGTGATGACCCTGCGGCTGCAGAAGGAGCGGATGCAACAGCAGCTGATCACCAGCGCCGAGAGCTACCACCGCCGCTATGGCATCAGTCACCGCCGCCTGGAGCTCTGCGGTCGCTCCGTGCCTGTGCTGCACCCAGGTCCGGTGAACCGTGGGGTGGAACTGGCCGGTGCGCTGCTCGACGATCCATCGATCTGTCTGGTGGAGGAGCAGGTGCGCAATGGCATTCCGATCCGGATGGCCCTGCTCTACCTGCTTTCGGCTGGCGATCGAGGCGCCCAGGGTGCGTAGGGCCCAGAACCCAGGGCTCAGCGGCTGCCCCTACAGCAGCTTGAAACCATCGAGCATCAGCCCGTAAAACAGTCCCATCCTGGCCATATCGAGCAGCTGCAGCACCAGCCGGTCGCGCCGGCTGGTGCGCAGATTGGGCCTGAGGCGAACCGCCAGTTCGATCAACAGCACGGCCACCAGGGCTGAGACGGGGTCGAAATAGGCCAGGGCGCCGGAGATGCTCGCCAGGGCACCGCCCACCACCAGGGCCGCGAGCATCACGATCAGCAGGAGCGACAGGCGTCGCCAGGGGTTGGTCGCCCAGGATTCCAGGGTTGTGGTCGCCTCGGCGATGCGCCTCTGGAAGCGGGTCTGTTGATACGAACTCGGGCCAGGCCCAGGCCTTCGGGTTTGCGATGGACCGCTGCTGACCCAGGGGAGCCGAGAGGCCATGACAGAATGAAGAAGATGCAGGGCTGATTCCGTATCACGACCGGCGAGCCAACCCTGGGGCCAGCTGCCGATCCCGGCGGTGATCCCCATCACCCGGCCCGGAACCCTGCCCGCCCATCATGCCACCACCTCTGGGGTCCTGGCACCGTCTTCACTCCACCGATAGGGGATACCAATAAAAAAGCCCGCGGCGCATGCCGGGGGCGGGTGATGGGGAACAAACTCAGCAAACCAAGCGCATGGCAGGCGGGCAAGGGCAGTGGGCCGCAATCCAGAGCGTCCCGCGCCCCCTGGACCGCGGCCCCGGGAGCCCTAGATCTCCCCATCCTTCTTGCGGGTTGACTTGCCCTCCAGCAGCTCCAGCAGCGCCTCCATCTGGGCCATCACCCCTCGCACCTCTCCCGCCTCGGGCAGCAAGCCGTCTTCCATCACACCCTGGTGCATCTCCCGCAGCTCCTGGCGGATGTAGCGGAGGTGGCTGACCACCTGCTCTCGCTTGGACTGAGACATGGGCGGGGATTTTAAGTCCTCCCCTTTTACCCCATCACGCTCCACGCGATCCGCCACGGTGCCGCTGCGGGGCCGACGGGCTGCTCCCCCGAGCCGATGGCGCTGCGCCGATGCCTCTGGGCCGATGCGCCTTGGCGATGACCTGCCTGTGCCGCTGATCCAGGCCATGATCGAGTCCCTCCTTGCGCCTTGGGCAGGAGGCCTGACCAGCTTGCGGCAGGCTGCTGGAAGCCGGGAATGGAGAATAGGGGACTCGAACCCCTGACCTCTGCGGTGCGATCGCAGCGCTCTACCAGCTGAGCTAATTCCCCTTCGCACGCCATTATCACCAGCGAACCCCCCTCCGCGGCTCTCCCGCAGCGATTCCATGGCTGATTCCGGCACCCTCCCCCCGCCAGACGGTGGCGAGCCGATCACCCCTGAGCGCCTGGCCGCCTTCGATGAGGGGGCCATCGCCGAGCTGGCGCGCCGTCTGGAGGATGACGACTACCCCTCTCCCTTCGCCGGCCTGGCCGACTGGCACCTGCTGCGGGCCCTGGCGATTCACCGGCCGGAGCTGGCGCGCCCCTACGTGCATCTGGTCGACCAGGAACCCTTTGATGAGGACTGACCCCGGCGCCGCCGCCCCCTCGGATCCCCTCGCCGGTCGGCGGATCCTGGTCTTGATCAGCGGCAGCATCGCCGCGGTCAAGCTGCCGCTGGTGGTCAGCGCCCTGATCCGCCGGGGCGCCGAGGTGCGCTGCGTGGTCAGCCCCGCCGCCGCCCGTCTGGTCAGTCCGGTGGCCCTGGCCAGCCTCAGCCGCCGACCCTGCCACAGCGACGAGGACGCCTGGAATCCCGCCAGTCCGAGGCCCCTGCATGTGGAGCTCGCCGAATGGGCGGAGCTGGTGCTGCTCGCACCCCTCAGTGCCTCCACGCTGGGGCGCTGGGTGCATGGAATCGGCGACACCCTGGTGGCTGCGGTGCTGCTGGCCTGCGAAGCGCCGGTGCTGGTGGCACCCGCCATGAACACCGCCATGTGGGCATCGCCGGGGGTGGCGGCCAACTGGCAGATCCTCCAGCACTGGCCGCGGCTGCTGCCGTTGCCCCCGGGCAGCGGTCTGCTGGCCTGCGATCGCATCGGCGATGGCCGCATGGCCGAGCCGGAGCGGCTGCTGCTCGGGCTGGAATCTTTGGCCTGCTGGGGATGGCATCGCGACTGGCTCGGCCGGCGTCTGCTGGTCAGCGCCGGCCCCACCCGCGAGCCCCTCGATCCGGCCCGCTGCCTCACCAACCCCAGCACTGGTCTGATGGGTCTGAGCCTCGCCCAGGCTGCCCTGCTGCGGGGGGCGGAGGTGGATCTGGTGCACGGCCCCCTGGCGGCGCCGGTTGCCCTGCTGGAGGGTCTGCGGGTCCATCCGATCCAGACCGCTTCCGAGATGGAGCAGTCCCTGCTTGCTCTCCAACCGGGTGCCTCGGCCATCGCCATGGCCGCCGCCGTGGCGGACCACCGGCGGGCGACCCCGGCGGCGACCAAGCTCTCCAAGCAGGCCCTGGAGGCGAGCCTCGGCCAGGGCTGGGAGACGGTGCCTGATCTGCTTGCTGGATTGGTCGCCCGCCGTCCACCCGGTCAGGCGATCCTGGGTTTCGCGGCCTACAGCGGCGATCACGCCATGGCTGAAGTCCGCGCCAAATTCGCCCGCAAGGGCTGCGATTTGCTGTTTGCCAATCCGATCGACCAGCCCCAGGCCGGTTTTGCCAGCGCCACCAATGCCGGCTGGCTGCTGGGCAGCGGCGATGGCGCCACCTGGTTCGATCCGGCCCCCAAGCTGTCAATCGCCCACCGATTGCTCTCGGCCCTCGGCGACCGGCTCGAGCCGGTGCCGGCCCTCAGGCCGCCAGAGGAGGTTGCTCGGAACCCTGGCCCTCAGGATCGTCCCCCCGCTGCAGCAGCTCCATGAAGGTGCGCAGTTGCAGGCGGGGGATGTAGGGCCAGCCGCCGCTGTCCTCCATCGATTCCAGCAAGCGGTAGAGGCGGTTGCGATCGCTGGGCAGGCTGTCGCGGAAGGGGCCGTCCTGGATGCTGCGATGCAACTGTTCGAGGCGGCGGAGCAGGTCGAGCAGGGAGGCGGAATCACCGTTGAGCCGCTCAGCCAGCTCGGCCAGGGCCTGCAGTTCAGATGCACCGGGTCGCTCGCTGACGGGGGGCTCCGGCTCAAGGTCGGGGTTTCGAGCGGGCCGATTCACACCGCCATAGGGGTTTTGGGCTGGTATCACAGGGTCGTTCATCCGTCTCCCATACAGGTTGTTGAGAGCCGCAGCAACCTATCAGGGGTTGGCGATTGGCACCGGTAGGATCGCCGACAGCCCAGTTTTGTCCGTTTCTGCGGCGTCTCCCCCATGCGTTTTCGTCCCCTGCTGGCCCTCGTGCTGGCGCTGTGCCTGACTCTGGTCACCGCATGCAGCGGCGGCGCCAAGGCTCTGGACCGCTCGTCGATCACCTACGACGACATCGTCAACACCGGCAGGGCCAATGACTGCCCCACCCTCCCCGACAGCGCCCGCGGCCTGATCAGCCTCGAGCCCGGTGCCCGTTATCAGCTGCGTGAGATCTGCCTCCACCCCTCCGAGGTGTTCGTCAAGGGCGAACCCGCCAACAAGCGCCAGGAGGCCCAGTTCGTGCCCGGCAAGATCCTGACCCGCTTCACCTCCAGCCTCGATCAGGTCTACGGCGATCTCAAGGTTGACGCTGATGGCCTGACCTTCACCGAGCTGGGTGGCATCGATTTCCAGCCGGTCACCGTGCTGCTTCCCGGTGGTGAGGAGGTCCCCTTCACCTTCTCCAGCAAGGAGCTCGTCGCCACCGCCAGCGGCACCTCCCTCACCACCAGCACCGATTTCAACGGCGACTACCGCGCCCCCAGCTACCGCACCAGCAACTTCCTCGATCCCAAGGGTCGGGGCCTGACCACCGGCTACAGCAGCGCCGTGGGCCTGGTGCCCGCCGGCGACGACGAGAAGCTCCTCAAGGAAACGGTCAAGCGCTACGTCGACGGCACCGGCAACCTCAGCCTCTCGATCACCAAGATCGACGCTGAGACCGGTGAATTTGCCGGCGTGTTCACCGCCGTCCAGCCCTCAGACACCGACATGGGCACCAAGGCCGCCGTCGATGTCAAGATCACCGGCGAGCTTTACGGCCGCCTCGAAAAGGCCTGAAGCCGGCCGCCAGTTTCGGATCAACCAGCGGTCAACCGCTGGCGGGGCCCCCCAGGGGGCCCTTTTTCATGGCTTGGTTTCTTGCGCCGGGCGCCGTTGCCAAGACGGCGCCGTCGGGGTTGGGGGCCATCGGCAGCTGGCGGCGGCATCGCCAGGTGTCGCCGCCAGCTCCGCGGCAGCCCCGCACGCCGGCGAAGCCCCAGACCGCCAGGGTGGGTCGCAGCCTTGGGCCGGCCAGGCAGCTCCCAGGGCATGCCGCAGGCTCTGTTCTGGACCCTGACGGGTGGTCTGGGAGAATCACCCATCCTCAGCCCCATGCCCCGGTCATGAGCATCGCCCCAGCCGGTCTGATCCAACCCCACGGCGGCACCCTGGTCGACCTGATGGTGGCTCCCGACCAGCACGATGCGGTGCGGGCCGGCGTCGATCGGGTGGTCGAATGCAGCGACCGCAACGCCTGCGACGTTGAGCTGCTGGTGGTGGGCGGCTTCTCGCCCCTGCGCGGCTTCATGCATCAGACCGATTACGAGGCGGTGGTGGCGCAGCACCGCACCAGCAGCGGCCTGCTGTTCGGCCTGCCGATCGTGTTCGACAGCTCCGATCCCAGCATCGCCCTGGGCCAGCGGCTGCTGCTCACCTACCGCGGCCAGGAGCTGGCGGTGCTCACGGTGGAGAGCCTCTGGGAGCCCGACAAGGTGCAGGAGGCCCGTGGCTGCTATGGAACCACCTCCCTGGAGCACCCGGCGGTGCGGATGATCGCCAGTGAGCGCGGTCGCTTCTACATCGGCGGCCGGGTTCAGGGACTGGAGCTCCCTCGCCGCGTCTTTCCCTGCCGCACCCCGGCGGAAGTGCGTGCCACCCTGCCGGAGGGAGAGGACGTGGTGGCGTTCCAGTGCCGCAATCCGATCCACCGCGCCCACTACGAGCTGTTCACCCGCGCCCTCACGGCCCCCAATGTCAGCCGCGGGGCGGTGGTGCTGGTCCATCCCACCTGTGGTCCCACCCAGGACGACGACATCGCCGGCGAGGTGCGCTTCCAGACCTACGAGCGGCTGGCGGCGGAGGTGAGCAACCCGCGGATCCGCTGGGCTTACCTCCCCTATGCGATGCACATGGCCGGCCCGCGGGAGGCGCTGCAGCACATGATCATCCGCAAGAACTACGGCTGCACCCACTTCATCATTGGCCGCGACATGGCGGGCTGCAAGTCGAGCCTCAGCGGCGACGACTTCTACGGCCCCTACGAAGCCCAGGATTTCGCCCGCGACCAGGCCCCGGAGCTGGGCATGGAGACGGTGCCGTCCCTGAACCTGGTCTATACCGAGGAGGAGGGCTATGTGACCGCGGAACACGCCGAGGCCCGAGGCCTGCACGTGCGCAAGCTCAGCGGCACCCAGTTCCGGGCGATGCTGCGGGGCGGTGAGGAGATCCCCGAATGGTTTGCCTTCCGCAGCGTGGTGGAGGTGCTGCGGGCAGCGGGCTGATCCCCAGGCTCCACCGGCCCGATCCTCTCGCCCGGGAGGCGCTGCGGTGGGTCAGACTGGCCCACGATGACCGGTGCGCCGGTTAACATTCCGTAACTTCGTTCTCACCACCGGGAGACTCGGCCTTGAAGAAACGTTGGCGCAACGCGGGGCTTTACCTGCTTCTGGTGATCCTGGTTCTGGCGCTGGGTGCCGCCTTCCTGGACCGCCCCGATCCGGCTTCGGCCACGCGCACTCTCCGCTATAGCGACTTCGTCGAGGCCGTTCAGTCGAACGAGATCTCCCGCGTCCTGATCTCACCGGACCGCGGCACCGCCCAGGTGGTCGAGAACGACGGCCAACGGGCCGTGGTCAACCTGGCTCCAGACAAGGATCTGCTCAAGATCCTCACCGACCACAACGTCGACATCGCCGTTCAGCCGAGCCGAGAACCCGCCGCCTGGCAGCAGGCCGTGGGCAGCCTGTTGTTCCCCTTGCTGCTGCTCGGTGGCCTCTTCTTCCTGCTGCGCCGTGCCCAGGGCGGCGGCGGCAACCCCGCCATGAATTTCGGCAAGAGCAAGGCCCGGGTCCAGATGGAGCCCCAGACCCAGGTCACTTTCGGTGATGTGGCCGGGATTGAGGGCGCCAAGCTGGAGCTCACCGAGGTGGTCGATTTTCTCAAGAATCCCGATCGCTTCACTGCCGTCGGCGCCAAGATCCCTAAGGGTGTGCTGCTCGTCGGCCCTCCCGGCACCGGCAAAACCCTGCTCGCCAAGGCCGTCGCTGGCGAGGCCGGCGTCCCCTTCTTCTCGATCTCCGGCTCGGAGTTTGTCGAGATGTTCGTCGGTGTCGGCGCCAGCCGGGTGCGCGACCTGTTCGAGCAGGCCAAGAAGAATGCGCCTTGCATTGTTTTCATCGATGAGATCGATGCCGTTGGACGTCAGCGCGGTGCCGGCCTCGGCGGTGGCAATGACGAGCGTGAGCAGACCCTCAACCAGCTGCTCACCGAGATGGATGGCTTCGAGGGCAACACCGGCATCATCATCGTGGCCGCCACCAACCGGCCCGATGTGCTCGACCAGGCCCTGATGCGCCCCGGCCGTTTTGACCGTCAGGTGGTGGTTGATCGGCCCGACTACAGCGGCCGTCTCCAGATCCTCGGTGTCCATGCCCGCGGCAAGACCCTGGCCAAGGACGTGGATCTCGACAAGGTGGCCCGCCGCACCCCTGGGTTCACCGGCGCCGACCTGGCCAACCTGCTCAACGAAGCTGCGATCCTCGCGGCCCGTCGCCAGTTGCAGGAGATCTCGATGGATGAGGTCAACGATGCCATCGAGCGGGTGATGGCCGGTCCAGAGAAGAAGGACCGGGTGATGAGCGAGCGCCGCAAGCGGTTGGTGGCCTATCACGAGGCTGGTCATGCCCTGGTCGGCGCCCTGATGCCCGACTACGACCCTGTTCAGAAGATCAGCATCATTCCCCGCGGCCAGGCTGGCGGACTCACCTTCTTCACCCCCAGTGAGGAAAGGATGGAATCGGGCCTTTATTCCCGTTCCTATCTTCAGAATCAGATGGCCGTGGCTCTCGGCGGCCGGGTGGCTGAGGAGATCGTCTACGGCGAAGATGAGGTCACCACCGGAGCCTCCAATGATCTTCAGCAGGTGGCCCGTGTGGCTCGGCAGATGATCACCCGCTTTGGGATGAGCGATCGCCTTGGTCCCGTGGCCCTGGGTCGTGCCCAGGGCGGCATGTTCCTTGGGCGCGACATCGCCGCTGAGCGCGACTTCTCCGAGGACACCGCCGCCGCCATCGATGAGGAGGTCAGCGAATTGGTGGCGGTCGCCTATCGCCGTGCCACCGAGGTGCTCACCGCCAATCGGCCCGTTCTCGATGAGTTGGCTGAGCTTCTCGTTGAGAAAGAGACGGTGGATGCTGAGGAGTTGCAGGAGCTTCTGATCAACCGCGATGTGCAGGTGGCTGCCTACGTCTGATCCAGCTGCCGATCTGATCGCTTCTCTGGACCACCAGCCCTTGCTGGTGGTCCTTCGTTCTGAAACGCCCCTGGCGTCGGTGAACACCATCAGCCAGCTGGCCTCCCTCGGTCTGCGCCACATTGAGATTGCCTGGCAGAGCATTCCCTCCTGGATCCAGGAATGCCGTGACCTGATCAGTAGCTTCCCTGAGCTGCGATTGGGTGCCGCTTCAGTGCATAGCCTTGAAGGTCTGATCGCGGCGCGTGAAGCTGGTTTTCGATATGTCGTATCGCCGGTTCTCGATCCAGAGCTCTGTCGCCTTGCCGGTCCTGATTTAGTGCTGGTGCCCGGTGTGATGACCCCCACAGAGGTATGGAGGGCCCGCGGATTGGGTTGTCGACTGGTGAAACTATTTCCAGCGACAGTCTTGGGCCCTCACTACTGGCGCAGCCTGAAGGCACCCTTGGGTGATCCATTACCGTTCTGCATCGCCGCCGGCGGCCTGGGTCCTGAGGATGTAGCACCATGGCGCGCTGCCGGTGTTGATGCGGTGACCCTTGGATCCAGACTTGGAGATGGGCAGGGTTTGCGGCAGGTGCTCGCCCAGTTCAGTTCACCATAAATTCTTTGCAGCACAGCAGCACAACCGCTGGTACAAAAAAGTTTCGCGGCTGATTCCGCAAAAAAAACTCTGCCCGGAGAGGGGCAGAGTGATTTTCATTCAGAATGAAGTAATCAGAACGTAAAGGTTTGGCCGCTGACCCGACGACGCATCCGCCGACTGGCGGTGAAGGCTGCAGCAGCGCCTAGGAGGGGAAGAGGCCCAGGAGTAGCAGTTGGTGGCGGCGCAACTTCAAGAATGGCGTACGTGTATTCTGTCGCAGAATCGACAGCTCCAGTCAGCTCTGTTGTATTATCAGTATCCCAGGCTCCAACGTCAACGCTGGGAGTTGAAAAACTGGTGGCAAACAGAGGGCCTACAGTAATGCTACCCGACCCGAAGTTGACGTACTGATCACCCAGCTGGACGCCTACGGCTTGCACGAATTGCAGGGTAAGGGGTCCATTCCCATACCAAGGCATCACGCTTGTAGGAGGATTGCCGTGGTTTGCAATTATATCATCGTATTTGTCTGAGACTGTAGTAACATTATAGTTGGTTCCGCCAATGTTGACAGTCACCGTCAAGGCTTCGGCGGGGTTGCCATGGGCAAGAACCGCAGCTCCCGCGGTCAGCATCAACGAATGAAAAACTTTTTTCATGAACAGAGAAACGGTGTTGCTGAAGTGTAGGGGCTTGCTTCCCATCTGCAGCGCGGCATCTCTTCCTTGGTGCCGCTTTTGAAAGCGTCCCTGGCCTTGATCTGCCTGGTTCCTGGCTCGGAGCTGGCTGCTGGCCTGGGATCGCGCTTTGGGTCGGCGCAGTCAGCACGATCGTGGCCAGGGACGCTTGATCAGCATCTTGTCAGCTTATGCTTACCAGAGGCTGCACTGCCCCTGCTGCCGCAGCATGTGGTCGGCCAGCACCAGGGCCACCATCGCCTCCACCATCGGCACGGCCCGCGGCAGCACGCAGGGATCGTGGCGGCCCTTGGCCGCCAGGGTTGTGGCCTCGCCGCGGTCGTTGATCGTCTGCTGCTCCTTGCGGATCGTGGCCGTGGGCTTGAAGGCCACCCGCAGGGTGATCGGCTCACCGTTGGAGATGCCCCCCTGGATGCCGCCGGAATTGTTGGTCGCCGTGCGCAGCGATCCATCGGCGCTGGGCAGGAAGGCGTCGTTGTGTTCGCTGCCCATCAGCAGGGTTCCGCCAAAACCTGAACCGATCTCAAAGCCCTTGGTGGCCGGCAGCGACATCAGCGCCTTGGCCAGATCCGCCTCCAGCTTGTCGAACACCGGCATCCCCAGCCCCAACGGCGGCTGGCGCACCACGCACTCAATCACGCCGCCGCAGGAATCGCCCTCGCGGCCGATCGCCTCAATCCGCTCGATCATCCGCTCGGCCACCGCGCCATCGGGGCAGCGCACGATGGTGGCCTCCACCGCCTTCTGGTTCACCGTCAGCGGATCGACGCTGGCCTCGATCGTGTGGATGCGCTGCACCCAGGCAATCACCTCGGTGCCGTGGGTCTTGGCCAGCAGCTGCTTGGCAATGGCGCCGGCCGCCACCCGCCCGATCGTTTCCCGCGCTGATGCGCGACCGCCGCCGCTGCGGGCCTGGATGCCGTATTTGGCCTGATAGGTGGCGTCGGCGTGGGAGGGGCGAAACGCCACCGCCATCTCCTGATAGTCCTGCGGGCGCTGGTCCTTGTTGCGCACCACCATCGCGATCGGCGTGCCCAGGGTGACACCATCCAGCAGGCCGCTGAGGATTTCCACCTGGTCGTCCTCTTTGCGGGGAGTGGTGATGCGGCTCTGGCCAGGCCTGCGGCGGTCGAGTTCGGCCTGGATCGCCGCCAGATCGAGCGGTAACCGTGGCGGGCAGCCATCGACAATCACCCCGACGCCACCGCCATGGGATTCGCCGAAGGTGCTGATGCGGAAGAGGGTGCCGAAGCTGCTGCCCATGGGCTGATTGCGTTGGGCTGAGCCTACAAACCGATGTTGGTCCGGCTGTGGGCCCACCTTGTCGCGGCGCCACTGCTTAGGGTCAGAGCCGGCGGCAGCATTCCAGCCTTGCGCAAACAGCAGCGGGCGGCCCTCATCCTGCAGCGGCTTGAGGAGCTCTATCCCACCACGCCGATTCCCCTGGATCACTGCGATGCTTTCACCCTGCTGGTGGCGGTGCTGCTGAGTGCCCAGTGCACCGATAAGAAGGTCAACGAGGTGACCCCGGCCCTGTTCAACGCCGGAGGCAACCCGGCCGCGATGGCGGCCCTCGCCGAGGAGACGATTCTGGGCCTGATCCGCCAGCTGGGATTGGCCCGAACCAAGGCCAAGAATGTCAAGCGGTTGGCGGAGCTGCTGCTGGAGCGCCACGGCGGTGAGGTGCCGGCCAGCTTTGAAGCTCTGGAGGCGTTGCCGGGGGTGGGCCACAAGACCGCCTCGGTGGTGATGGCCCAGGCCTTTGGCGTGCCCGCCTTTCCGGTCGATACCCATATCCACCGTTTGGCCCAGCGTTGGGGCCTGAGCAGCGGTGAGAGCGTGACCCGCACCGAAACGGATCTGAAGCGTCTGTTCCCTCGTCAGGCGTGGAACAAGCTCCATCTGCAGATGATTTTTTATGGACGCGAGCATTGCAGCGCCCGCGGCTGTGATGGCTCCGTCTGCGGTCTCTGCCGGGAGCTGTTTCCCCAGCGCCGCCGGCCCGTACCAACCCGCAAGGCCTGAGGTGGCAGCGGTCGTGAGGGGGTTGTCCAGGCCGGTGGCTCCGAAGAGCGGTGATGCAGGCGTCGGTGGCCAAACAAAAAGCCCCCGCCGAGGCGGAGGCTTGATCGATCACCCATCGGTGATGGTCTGGAGAAGCTGAGATCAGCCGATCGCCGGAGCGGTCAGGGCCACAGGGGTGGCTTCAGCAGCGGCCAGGTCGAGGGGGAAGTTGTGAGCGTTGCGCTCGTGCATCACTTCCATGCCCAGACCAGCGCGGTTGAGAATGTCAGCCCAGGTGTTGATCACACGACCCTGCGAATCAAGGATCGACTGGTTGAAGTTGAAGCCGTTCAGGTTGAAGGCCATCGTGCTCACGCCCAGGGCGGTGAACCA
>CAIZQU010000076.1 GCA_903935205.1 uncultured cyanobacterium
CCCCACCACGCGGCGCACCAGCATGCCGTTCTTCTGTTCCACCCAGGCCTGATCATTGGATTTATAGGCCCGTGATCGAGTGAGTTCGACTGGCACGCGGGCCTCGGCGCACCAGCGCTCGAGCTCCACGTTCATGAATGCGGTGTCGTTGTCCACGTCGATGCCGCGCAGAGGCATCGGTATCAGCTTCCGCAGCTCCTGGAGCGCTGAGCGCACCAGCAGGCCATCGCGGCTGGGGAGCGGGACACATTCGCTCCAACCACTGGCCACATCGGTGAGTACCAGCGTCCATAGGAACGGGCCCTCCATGCGCTCACCGCAGTGGGCCACCAGATCCATTTCGAACCAGCCGGGCTCGACGCCTTTCCAGCCATTGAACGTGCGCACCGTGGTGCGCCTGCGCACTCCGGTGACGATGCGCGAGCGGCGGCGCCGATGCTGACCGCCCTGGGCAGAGCGAGCCGGTGCCAGCAGCCGATCGATCGTGGCAGGGCTCACCTGCAGCAGCAATCTCTTGAGAACCGGTTCGATCTCCAGGTGACCATGGCGCTCGAGAGCCTCCACAAGGGTGGGCAACACCGCCGCCAGGCGTTTGCCGCAGAGATGGTCGCTGGCCTCCCACAGGGTCTCCAGGAGTTGCACCACCTCGGGGCCATAACGCCTCCGGCCGATCGCCGCCGCTGATTCGTGATCAGTGCTAGCACGGGCCGATGGACCCCCATGGTCCGCAGGCTGCTGGCGCAGCAACCGCAGCACCGATTTGCAACGCGACCGCCTACGTAGTTGACACCGGGCACCTGATCGCCTGCGCCGCAGTGGATCCGAGCGGTTTCTGCCGGTAAAATGTGCACAAATCCGCCTGTTTCGGCCGAATAGTCGGCCAGAGTTTTCCACATGTACCGACGCGAGCCTCGTCATCAGCTCTCGTTTGAAGACTTCTTCCTGCCGTTTGGCGGCAAACTCTCGGGCAACAATCGCTGGATCAAGCTGCATGCGTCGATCCCATGGGATGAGCTGGAGGATGACTACGCATCCCAGTTCTGCAGGGGGTTTGGCGCCCCAGCCAAACCATTTCAAATGGCTCTTGGCGCACTAATCATCAAGGCCCGATTGGGGCTAACCGATGAAGAGCTGGTTGAGCAGATCAAGGAGAATCCCTACCTCCAGTTCTTCATTGGCTTGAAGGCCTTTCAGGATACGGCGCCATTTGATCCATCGATGATGGTGTATTTCCGCAAGCGTTTGCCAGAGGCCGTGATCAATGACTGCAATGAGCGTATTGTTCGACATGGCCTTGCCGTTATTCAATCTGAGACAGCCGAGGAGCCTGATGATGACCAAGGCGGTGGCTCTGACAGCGCAGATCCTGAACCGGTGCAGGCAAAACAAGTGGTGAGCAATCAGGGTTCCCTGTTGATCGATGCGTCCTGTTCTCCTGCCGATATTCGGCATCCAACCGATCTATCTCTTCTCAATGAGGCACGTGAAGTCACGGAGAAGCTGATTGACGCGATGCATCCTCAGGTCAGAGAGTCCTTTGGCCAAAAGCCCCGGACACACCGCAAGAAGGCACGGCAGCAGTTCCTTGCCGTGGCC